>NZ_CDLKIE010000200.1:0-17054 GCF_975902315.1 Kaarinaea lacus
ACCCGTTATTTATCTACGGTGGCGTCGGGCTCGGCAAGACCCACCTGATGCATGCCGTCGGCAACCTGATTCTGAAAAAGAAACCCGCTGCGCGGGTCATATACCTGCATTCGGAACGCTTTGTAGCGGACATGGTGAAAGCACTGCAGCACAACGCCATCAATGATTTCAAACGCTATTATCGATCTGTAAATGCACTGCTCATCGATGACATCCAGTTTTTTGCCGGTAAAGAGCGCTCGCAGGAAGAGTTTTTCCACACCTTTAACGCTTTGCTGGAAGGCCAGCAACAAATCATCCTAACCTGTGACCGTTACCCCAAAGAAGTGACGGGCCTGGAAGAACGTCTCAAATCTCGCTTCGGTTGGGGTTTAACAGTCGCAATTGAGCCACCCGAGCTGGAAACCCGAGTAGCGATTTTAATGAGCAAAGCCCAGCAACTCGAAATTGATTTACCGCAGGAAGTGGCTTTTTTCGTGGCTAAACGCATTCGTTCCAATATCCGCGAATTAGAAGGCGCATTACGACGGGTAATCGCCAACGCCAAATTTACCGGACAAAATATTACACTGGATTTTGCTAAAGAAGCCTTACGTGATTTGTTAGCGCTACAGGACAAACTGGTTACCATCGAAAATATTCAAAAGACGGTTGCTGAATATTATAAAATTCGAGTAAATGAAATATTGTCCAAAAAGCGTAATCGTTCCCTGGCGCGCCCCAGGCAACTTGCGATGGCCCTGGCCAAGGAACTGACCAATCATAGCTTGCCCGAAATTGGTGATGCTTTTGGTGGGCGTGATCATACCACCGTATTACACGCATGCCGCAAAATTGAAAGTTTGAAAATTAGCGATATACGGATAAAAGAAGACTATTCCAATCTGTTAAGAACTCTATCCAGTTAATGTGATTATCTTGTGGATAACATGCATTGGTTTGGAAACTGAGATTTCATTCACAAGTTACCCACAGATTGTAATAAGCTTGTAAGGCTTTTATACCGACTTTTTAGGTTAATATAAGTTATTGAAAAATAAGAGAAAAAACTGGTTATCCACAGATTAAACCTTGTGTAATAGTAGTAATAATAAGTTTTATATACACAATATATTAATAATAACCATCAACAGGGATTAAGTGCATGAGATTTAGCATTCAACGTGAAAATATCTTAAAACCGTTGCAATTCGTCATTGGGGTTGTTGAAAAACGCCAAACGTTACCCGTGTTATCAAACGTATTGTTGGTAGCGAAAGACAATACGTTATCGATTACTGCTACTGATCTCGAAGTTGAAATCGTCGCTAGCACCAGGCTGGACATCAGCGAAACTGGATCCATAACCCTACCAGCACGTAAATTTGTAGATATTTGCCGAGCGCTGCCGGATGAAGCACAGCTTGATCTTTCATTTGATGCCGAGAAAGATCGAGTCATCATTCGCTCCGGTAAAAGCCGGTTTAATCTCGCTACCTTGCCCGTAAGTGATTTTCCCAATATCGAAGATGTTAGTGGCGCTTTAAACTTCCAGATTCCACAAAGCGTTCTGAAAAACCTCATCGATAAAACCCAGTTCTCAATGGCCCAACAAGACGTTCGGTATTATTTAAATGGCTTGTTGCTGGAAGTGACCGACCGCGTGATTAAAGCTGTCACCACAGATGGCCACCGGTTGTCTTATTGCGAGAGAGATGCTGATGTCTCTCCGAAGGAAAAGCACCAAATTATTTTGCCGCGTAAAGGCGTCGTCGAGTTAGCCAAATTGCTGGAAGATAGTGCATCGCCTGCAGAAGTGATTATTGGATCTAACCATATTCGAATTGAACTGGAGAATATTCAATTCACGTCAAAATTAGTGGACGGTCAGTTCCCGGACTATGATCGAGTCATCCCCAAGAATGGTGACAAAGAAGTAACTGCTAACCGCGAAATGCTGCATCAGGCATTGGTGCGGACGTCAATATTGTCCAATGAAAAATATCGTGGCATTCGAATCCGCCTTCAACCTGGATTGTTACAAGCTCAGGCTCATAATCCGGAAATGGAAGAAGCTGAGGAAGAAATTGAAGTGAGCTACCAGGGAAACGAATTGGAAATAGGATTCAATGTAAATTACTTGATGGATGCGTTGTCTGTAATCCCCAGTGATACAGTCAAGATGATATTTGGAGATTCAAACAGTAGTTGTCTGGTGTTACCGATGGACGAATCAGTCGGTTGTAAATATGTCGTTATGCCCATGCGTCTCTAAAATATTTTTGAACTACCTCCTCCCCACTCTTCGCTGATCCACCATTTGATGCATGGCTATCGAACAGTTAGATATTCTCCAATTTAGAAATCTTACTGAAGTCAGAATAAAACCCTCTCTTCTACTTAATTTCATCGTTGGTAAAAATGGCAGCGGTAAAACGAGCCTGTTAGAAGCGATATATTATCTGGGTTCGGCTCGCTCGTTTCGGACGCCGCATAGTAAACAACTAATAGCAATGGGTGAATCACAGTTTTCTCTATTTGCCAAAATCATGCACCGCGATGCTTCATTGGGAATTGGCATTTCCAAAACCCCGCAATCAGTAAAAATTAAAATTGCTAATTCTGTTGTAACCAATGCTTCTCAACTCGCGGAACTGTTACCCGTACAACTGATAAATCCAGACGTCCATAAAATGATGGAAGAAGGTCCCCGGCACAGACGTCGATTTATAGAGTGGGGAGTGTTTCACGTGAAACCAAATTACCTCTCAGATTGGCAGCAGTGTCGTCATGTGCTTAAGCAAAGAAACGCTGCCTTAAAGCATGGTTTGTCCACTAATGAATTGCGCTACTGGAACGATTCACTCGTTGAAATTTCCGAGTCTATCAGCGTGACTCGCGAAGAATATCTGGCGCAACTACAGCCGTTTTTGGATCAACTCATTTGCGGTGTCCCCGGGCTGCCGAAAATCACTATAAAACTTGATCGTGGTTGGACTGCTCAAAAATCATTGCAAGAAGTACTTGAAGATTCCATTAGTGGAGACCGAAAAAGAGGATTCACGCAGTTCGGCGCGCATAGAGCAGATCTTCAAATTCTAGCCGGAGAGATACGTGCCAAAGATGTTGTTTCTCGTGGACAACAAAAAATGCTGACAGCGATGATGAAAATCGCTCAGGTAAATTGTCTCAGGAAATCAGGGCAGGGGGCTAATATTGTTCTTTTGGTCGATGACTTACCGGCGGAATTGGATAGCGATTATCGGCAACATCTAATCAATATTATTGTTCAGGCTAATGTTCAAACTTTCATAACCGCTACAGATCTGGAAATGCTGATAAAAAATGTTCCCGTCTCGGCTGAAGTGTTTCACGTGGAACATGGTGTTTTTCGCTTACACCATGAAGCAGGCTAAGCTGTCGTAGAACTATCTCTAAAAAACAAATGTCCAATCAACGCTTCGGTAATATTAAATGTGTTTCACGTGAAACACAGCCGTTTTTCATATCCAGTTTTCAGATACTAAAAGGCGGCAAATAGCTAAAATTAAGGTTATAATGCGCGGTCTGTCGCGTTTACCGCGAACATCTCAGAAGCCAAGTTATTGTAAAAATCGAGGGAAAATATGTCACAAAGTTCCGACTACGACTCCAGTAATATTAAGGTGCTAAAAGGCCTGGATGCAGTGAGAAAACGCCCAGGAATGTATATCGGGGATACGGATGACGGTACCGGTTTGCATCACATGGTATTTGAGGTGGTCGACAACGCAATTGATGAAGCACTGGCCGGTCACTGTAGTGAAATTAACGTCAAAATTCATAGTGATGGTTCGGTGTCAATTTCGGACAATGGCCGTGGAATTCCGGTAGATATCCATGAGGAGGAAGGAAAATCGGCCGCGGAAGTCATCATGACCGTGCTTCACGCTGGCGGCAAGTTTGATGATAATTCCTATAAAGTCTCCGGTGGATTACATGGTGTCGGTGTATCCGTGGTTAATGCCTTATCCGAATGGTTGAAATTAACCATTAATCGATCGGGAAAGGTAAACCACCAGGAATATCGCTATGGCGATCCAGTGGAACCCCTCAAGGCAATTGGGGATACCGATCGCACGGGCACTGAAATTAGGTTTAAACCCTGCCCGAAAATTTTTTCCGATACCGAATATCATTACGACATTCTGGCAAAACGCCTCCGAGAATTATCTTTTCTAAATTCTGGTGTCCGCATTGTTCTCAATGATGAGCGCTCAGGTAAACAGGATACTTTCGAATACAAGGGTGGTATCAAAGCTTTCGTTGAACACCTGAATCGTAAAAAAACACCCTTGCATGAACATGTATTTTATTTTGATGTAAATAAGGATGACATCCAGGTGGAATTAGCCATGCAATGGAACGATTCTTACCAGGAAAATATATTTTGTTTTACTAACAATATCCCCCAGCGGGACGGCGGTACCCACTTAGCTGGATTTCGCAGTGCACTCACTCGCAGTTTAAACCAGTATATTGAGAAGGAAGGGTCTGCTAAAAAAGCGAAAGTACAGACTGCCGGGGATGATTGCCGCGAAGGCCTGACAGCGGTACTTTCGGTAAAAGTACCTGATCCCAAGTTTTCTTCTCAAACCAAAGACAAGCTGGTTTCATCCGAAGTAAAAGGTGTGGTGGAATCTGCCATGGTGGAAAAATGCAGTGAATTTCTGATGGAAAATCCCGGCGATGCGAAGGCTGTGGTAAGTAAAATTATTGATGCAGCGAGGGCAAGGGAAGCTGCACGCAAAGCGCGTGAAATGACACGACGTAAAGGCGCGCTGGATGTAGCTGGGTTACCGGGTAAATTGGCAGATTGCCAGGAAAAAGATCCAGCATTGTCTGAATTATTCCTGGTGGAGGGTGATTCTGCCGGCGGATCGGCGAAACAGGGGCGCGATCGTAAGTCTCAGGCCATTCTGCCTCTGAAAGGCAAGATCCTTAATGTAGAAAAAGCACGTTTTGACAAAATGCTATCGTCGGCGGAAGTTGGTACGTTAATAACCGCGCTAGGTTGCGGTATCGGTCGAGAAGAATTTGATGCTAACAAGTTGCGCTACCATCGCATAATTATCATGACGGATGCCGACGTCGATGGCTCACATATCCGCACCCTGCTCCTTACTTTCTTCTATCGTCAAATGCCGGAACTCATCGAGCGTGGTCATATATACATTGCGCAACCTCCGTTATATAAAATTAAAAAAGGCAAGCAGGAACGGTATGTCAAAGATGACGCCGAACTCAACGATTACCTTCTGCAAGTAGCATTAGAAAATGCCCAGCTTTTTGTGAGTGTTGGCGCGCCCCCTATCACCGGTGTGACGCTGGAAACCCTGACCAAACAATACTTAGCGGTAATGGCAACCATTGATCGCTTGTCCAAGCGCTATCCTGCTGAAGTGCTGGAAAAGATGATTTATATGTCGACATTCACGGCGGCCAGTATGAAAGATAAAGCGGCAACAGATGCCTGGTTTAAAGAGCTGGAATCGCGTTTGAACGGCGATGGCAATATGGGCATCCGTTACGAGATTACTATCGAAGCAGATACGGAACATGAAACACATTTCGCACGAATAAATGCTGTCAGTCATGGTGTGGGTAACGAGCGCGTTATTAATGCAGAATTTTTCAGCTCAGCGGAATATGAAAGTATTGTATCCCTGGGTAGCCAGCTGGACGGATTGCTGGAAGAGGGTGCTTATGTGCAGCGTGGTGAAAGGAGCAAGCCGGTTACGTATTTCAAAGAAGTACTCGGTTGGTTGATGGATGAAGCCAAACGTGGCCAGCATATTCAGCGCTATAAGGGGCTGGGCGAAATGAATCCCGAGCAGCTATGGGAGACTACATTGGATGCCAGCGCGCGTCGCCTGTTGCAAGTTCAAATCGAAGACGCGATTGCCGCCGATGAAGTGTTTACCACGCTAATGGGCGATCAGGTTGAGCCACGCCGTGAGTTCATTGAGGCAAATGCACTCCAGGTTGCGAACCTCGATGTATAGCATGTAATAGCCTTAAAAAAAAGGCTGATCATTATTTGATCAGCCTTTTTATTGATTATTTATTGTTCAATTAAGATTCTTTGTGATAATTCACTACTCGCTCTACTTCATTACGTGATCCAAGAATTACAGGAACGCGCTGGTGCAGGTCTTCCGGCTGTAAATCCATAATACGTTCACGGCCCGTTGAGCTCATTCCACCCGCTTGCTCGATAATAAACGACATTGGATTGGCTTCGTACATTAAGCGCAACTTGCCAGCTTTAGAGGGATCCTTGGTATCCCTCGGATACATAAATATACCGCCACGCGTCAGGATACGGTAAACCTCGGCGACCATGGAGGCGACCCAACGCATGTTGAAATCCTTATCCCGATCACCGGTTTTACCTGCCAGGCACTCATTGACGTAACGCTGTACTGGTTCTTCCCAGAAACGCTGGTTGGACATATTAATGGCAAACTCGGCTGTGTCAGCCGGAATTGTCATGTTGGGGTGAGTCAGGATAAATTCACCCACGTTTTGATCCAGGGTGAAACCATTAACGCCATTCCCTGTGGTCAATACCAGCATTGTGGAAGGGCCATAAAGGGTGAAACCACCACAAACCTGTTCAGTCCCCGGCTGTAAGAAATCCTTGGCGATGGGATTGGCGACGCCATCTGGGCAGCGCAAGATTGAGAATATGCTGCCTACAGACAAATTAACGTCGATGTTGGATGAGCCATCCAGTGGATCGAAAGTTAACAGATATTTGCCCTTCGGATACTGTGGCGGAATGGGATAAATATCATCCATCTCTTCGGATGCCATGGCAGCCAGGTGGCCACCCCATTTATTGGCATTGATGAAAATGTCATTGGAAATAACATCCAGTTTCTTTTGGGTTTCGCCCTGCACGTTTTCGCTACCTGCTGTGCCCAGCACTCCAACGAGAGCGCCTTGATTTACCGAGGCATTGATTGCTTTACAGGCTGTAACGACGTCGTTTAACAACGCAGTAAAATCACCAGAGGCAGATTCGCAGCGGCGCTGTTCTTCAATGATAAATTGGGTAATGGTTTCACCAGTGTGCATACTGTTTCCTTCAGGTCTATCTCTTAAAATCAGAATTAATTATCTATGTAACTATTTATGTAACTACAAGGGCCGCAGATTCTAACAGAATTATGTTTAGCCAGTAAGCAATTAATCGCAAAATATTGATGTTAAAGTTGCCTATCCTTTTAGCAACGCATAGCATTGGCATTTTGCCGGAGAAGAGACAAAAATAATGACGGAAATCGTTCGTATCGCCACTCGACGCAGCCCATTAGCCTTGTGGCAGGCAGAATTTGTGCGCTCTACCCTGATTGCCATTCATCCTGGCATCAAGGTGGAGCTGGTTAAAATGGTGACCCAGGGTGACAAAATACTGGATACACCCCTGGCCAAAGTGGGCGGGAAAGGGCTTTTTGTTAAAGAGCTCGAAGTGGGCATGCTACAAGGCGATGCGGATATCGCGGTGCATTCCATGAAGGATGTGCCCGTGGAATTTCCGGAAGGCCTGCATTTGGGCGCAATTTGCCAACGTGAAGATCCGCGCGATGCCTTTGTTTCAAACAACTATTCTGACATTAAGGCGCTATCCCATGGTGCCATCGTAGGAACATCCAGCCTCCGTAGGCAATGTCAGCTGCGCGCCTGGCGACCTGACCTGCAAATCAAGGATCTACGGGGTAACGTCAACACGCGATTAAGTAAACTCGATCACTCGGAATACGACGCCATCATTCTCGCCAGTGCAGGTTTGAAACGGCTGGGCTTTGAAGATCGTATTCAACAGTATCTGGATACCGATATTAGTCTACCCGCGGTCGGTCAGGGTGCGGTAGGCATTGAATGCCGGACCGATGACGAGCGAATTAACCAGCTTATTGCTCCGCTTAAACATGAAGAAACGATGACCTGTGTATTGGCCGAACGAGCCATGAATGAACGACTGGAAGGTGGCTGTCAGGTCCCGATCGCAGGCTACGCTGAACTGGAATACGGTCAGATAAAGATGCGCGGCCTGGTTGGCCGGCCGGATGGCAAGCAGGTAATCCGTGGTCATATCGAAGGCCCGGCTAAAAGCGCTAAACAATTAGGCACAATGCTGGCGGACGATTTACTGTCACGAGGCGCCAAAGAAATTCTGCAAGAAGTTTATTCCAGTGGCTAAAACCCTGGATGGCCTTACTGTGCTGGTCACTCGACCGGTTCACCAGGCAGAAAAATTATGCAGCTTAATCGAGAGCCAGGGAGGGAATGTACTGCGATTTCCAGTCATAGAAATTACCGAGCCGCGGGATACTGCAAGACTAAGCAATGTACTCCAGCGTTTAAATCAGTTTGATATCGCTGTTTTTATCAGTCGCAATGCCGCAGAACGCGGAATTCAAGTCATCATGGAAACGGGCGGCCTCCCTGAAGGTATGAAAGTTTCTGCGGTGGGCAAAGGCACTGCCAGCCAGTTAAACAAGATGGGCGTTTCAGTAGATATTTTTCCGACTGAGCAGTTTAATAGTGAAGCCTTGTTGGCTATGCATGAAATGCACGCTGTTTCCTCGAAACGAGTTATCATTTTTCGTGGCGAAGGCGGTCGCGAATTGTTGGCGGATACCTTAAAGTCTCGGGGTGCAGACGTTGAATACGCGGAGTGTTACCGCAGAATTGCACCTCCCATTGTAACTAACGAACTGGTCGATGCATTGTCTCAAGGTACGTTGGATATTATGACAGTAACGAGCAATGAAGGTCTGCACAATTTGTATGATATGGTCGGCGAGCCTGGCCGAACGGATTTGCTCAAGTTGCCCATGGTTGTAGTGAGCGAACGCACCCGTGAATTGGCTCAAAAACTGGGCTTTACAGTTCCAGCCATCGTTGCGGATAACGCCAGTGATGAAAAAATGGTTCAGGCCATTGTTGATTGGCAAGCATCACGTGTTGAGCGCAATTAAAATGGACATTAGGCATATATAAAGTTATGAGTGACGAGAAACAAAATACTGAAACGGACGACAGTAAAGAAAAAGGCATGAACATGCAAGATAATGCTGCTATCTCCGGCGAAAATAAGGATAAAAGCCAGGATCTTGCAAAAAACAGCACTGATTCCAGGGCATCGGAGAGTAAATCCGATAAAACCAAAAAACCGCGCAAAAAAATCACATTTTCCTGGGTATTCAGCTTTGCTGCATTACTAATTGTTGGTTTGGGAGCGGGCAATTACTGGCAATACCAACAAGGTCAGCAGTTGAGCCAGTTATTAGAACAAATGGGCCAACGCCAATCTGAGCTGGATCAACAGCTCAATATTGTAGATAAACAAGTCAATGAGATTCAGAATCAACAGGAATCCATAGCGACAAAAGTAGGGCAAAACGAGAACGGCCAACGCTCAGTAATCGCATCGCTGGATCAAATGTCTCAACAACTGAAATCTCTATCGACGGCCAAAGGCAAAGAACCACTATTTTGGCGAGTGTCAGAAGTTGAGTACTTATTGTCCGTGGCGAACATTCGATTAGTACTGGAGCGTGATGTGCTCACCGCTAAAACGGCGTTGGCAGATGCGGATAAACGTTTGCGGGTAATTGGTGATCCAGGCTTGATTCCCGTCCGTGAAAAAATATCCAATGAAATTAATCAGCTCAATAATGTGTCTTTACCCGATGTTCCAGGTCTGGCCGCGCAAATAAGCAGCATCATCGATGAAGTTGGGCAATTGCCGTTTGTCAAAAAATCCGTTTCTCTGGAGCCAATGCCTGCGGAGGAATCCGATAAAGAATTTTCCGGTGTTGGTAACCTGGCGAAAACCGTGTGGTCAGACCTGGTTGACGGCCTTTTTAAAGTGCAGCGTAGTGATGAGCCAATCGAGCCCTTGTTGCCTCCGGAAGAAAAGCACTATTTAGTGCACAACCTCCGATTGAAACTGGAACAAGCGCGATTTTCCTTGTTGAAAAACGAAACTGAACTATTTCGCAAGAACCTGGTGGATGTCGAACAGTGGGTTCAAAACTATTTTGACCAGCAGGATGCATCCGTCAGCCATTTGTTGCAGACTGTTCAGGAATTGAAACAGGTGGAGTTACAGCCTACGCTGCCAGACATTAGCGCATCATTGCGTGAAATTCGCAGCTGGATTGAAATCCAGCAACAAAACGTTGCCAGCCGCCATCCCTCCAAAGCGTCATCGCAGCTTGCGCACTCAGCCAGAGGGGCAGGCATCCCATGAAATGGCTTTTATACACACTTGTTACGGTTATTGTTGTAACAGCATTAACACTATTGGCCATGGACGATCGTGGTTATGTATTGATTAATGTACGAGGCTACACCATAGAATCATCATTGGTGACCTGGATGATTTTGTTGGCATTAGGATTTTTTGCATTACATTTTACCCTGCGCTTTCTGGTCAATATGTTTCATGTTCCCAAAGGAATGCGCAAATGGCGGGAACAACGACGACACGAACGCGCCAACCAGACACTGTTACAGGGATTGGTGAATCTGGCAGAAGGCAACTGGCGCCAGGCTGAAAAAGAAGTCTTAAAGCATATCAGTGACAGCCGTGTTCCAATGCTGAATTACCTGGCGGCGGCACGAGCGGCTCATGAGCTTAATGAATACGATCGCCGGGATCGCTACCTGAAACAGGCCGGTCAGAATGCCAATGTTTCCGACATTGGCGTGAAACTCACCCAGGCAGAATTACAGCTTAACCAGAATCAACAGGAACAGGCCCTGGCAACGTTACGGGCATTACAGCAAGTTGCACCGCAGCACATTACAGTATTAAAAACCCTGGCTAATCTGTATATTGAGCTGGGGGACTGGAACAACTTTATTGAACTAATTCCCCAGTTGCGTCGACGAAGAGTTTTCACGACGGAAGAGCTGGATACCCTGGAACATCGTGCTTTTATTTCCCTGCTAACACCGGAGCCACCCGCTTCCAAAAAAGAACTTGCTGATCTCTGGTACCGAATTCCTCAGAAGATACAGAGTCATATTGACGTTCTTACCACCTACTTAAACCTGTTATTGGATCAGGGTAGTAGCGACATTGCAGAGCCTTTGATAAGGAATGCCCTGAAACAATCCTGGAATAGCGAACTGGTGCGATTATACGGCGTGATCGATGGTGCCGATGTTAAAACGCAATTGCTTAATGCGGAGCAATGGCTGGATGTCAAAGACAATGATCCCGTTCTTTTGCTGACATTGGGACGATTGAGTTTACGCAGTGAATTATGGGGTAAGGCGCGAAGTTATTTCGAAGCAAGCATTGGCGCTAATGGACCACCGGAAGCGTACAATGAATTAGCCCATCTATTGGAGAACATGGGCGAAAGAGATCTGGCGATGAAATATTACCGGGAAGGATTATCGAAGGTACCGCATTGCGAGCATAGCGTTGCAACAAAATCCAAAATACTGGAACTGGAACATCAAACGCGACCGGAATCTCAAACCTTGCTGTCAGCTCAAAAATAATACTTCAGTAAAATTTTACAGCTGTCGGATTTGCGGATCTGGATTCGTCATATTTGTTTTGCCAAGATGCTCTAATGAAGCAAGACTATTAATAACAATGCTTTTTTTGTCAGTTGAAATGATGCCCTGTCGTTTCAGTTGCGCCATTAAGCTGGATACAGTTTGACGACATACGCCGATCATGTCAGCAATTTCCTGGTGGGTAAGATACATGTCGATTCTAATCTGCTGGTCTGAAGGTTTTCCATAAAATTCGCTGAGTCTTTGTAAAAAATTAATCAAGCGTGCGTTAACGTTCTCACAGGATACATGCAATAGCATATCGCCGAGTGTACGCACTCGGCTGCTTAGCTGGTCGACAACTGTCAAAGCCATACCCGGTTTTTTATGTAACAGGCCGTAGAATTCCGATTTCGAAAACGCCCAGACATTGGACGGAATTAAAGCTTGAGCGTACAAACCGCTGTCACGATCATAGGTGTGTTCCGATAAGCCGAATATTTCTCCAGGGAAACAAAACCACTGGATACATTCCTGGCCCATGGTAGACAGGCGAGATATTTTAATGCGCCCTTCGGTTAGTACATATATGGTGTTATTGGTGAGATTTGCCTGAAAGACATATTCTTTTTTCTTGAAACTTACTCGTGTTGCAATGGATTCCAGACTATGGATTTCATCACGATTCAGCTTTTGCAGAAAACCAAACAATGCATGTTCCTTATGCATTTGATTACTCCCTGGCAACAAATATTTAAAGTTTAGAATCCCTCTAACATCGATGGTTGATTCTGGTGATTTTTACATCTCATCCAAATCTGTCGTTTAAACGACAGACTTCAGCAAAGGCAGCCATAGAATAACGCTTTGATAGTTTTTGTCTAGCAGCAATCATTGTTCATAACTTTCATTCACCGTTTTATTACCGGGTGACGCATTATAAAAACGATAAGTTGTCTGGGTCAGGGAGGTTGCGTCTTTGTCACATATTGAGCGGGTTGGCGGTGAAGATCTCATCATAAACAATCTTCACTATTCTTATGGTGGAAAGTTATCCATTTTTGAAGAGCTGAACATCAATGTAAAGCCTGGTGAATTTCTTGCCATCATCGGACCATCCGGTTGCGGTAAGACCACCCTGTTGAATCTTTTGTCCGGGTTTTATTCACCTGAAAATGGCAGCGTGCGATTGCGTGGTGAACCTATAGCCCCGGAAGATCCTCACCTTGGATATGTTTTCCAACAGGCCACGCTATTTCCTTGGCTGAGTGCCATAGAAAACGTGGAGTTTGGTTTACGCATGATGGGAATGAACCCGGAAGAACGACGGGAACGCGCGTTGAAATATTTCCATCTGGTTGGTCTAAAGGGTTTTGAAGAATATCTGGTATTGCGTTTATCCGGCGGTATGCAACAGCGGGTATCACTGGCTCGCTCACTGGCGATGGAACCCACCTTACTGTTAATGGATGAACCCTTTGGTGCGCTGGATGCCATCACACGCGAAACCATGAATGATGAGTTATTGCGCATCTGGGATGAGTTGGGTCAAACCGTCATTTTTATCACTCACGATATTGATGAAGCAGTTTATTTGTCCGATCGGATTGCCGTGTTTGGTCGGCCCCCCTATGGCATTTACAAAATTATGGACAACGAATTACCAAGACCGCGTAGTGGACCTACCACTCGTACTACCGATTTGTTTTGGCAATATAAAAAGCAGTTGATTGAAGACATCGCAATTGTTACCGCTCAAAGTCCTCAAAGTGAAGAAGAGATACGTGAAATGCGTTTGGTACAACATGCAGAAGAACTTGAAGTAGAGTAATCCCGGGTAGTTATCAATGGACCATTCGGCAGGGAGGCCAAGGAAATGACTAAATTATTTGTTTCTATTGTTAGTGTTTTGATGCTGGCATTTTCTTCCAGCATTTTGGCGGGAGAAAAAATTAAAATCGGTTGGGTGTATGCTATGGCCAACGCTCCTATTCTGATTGCCAAGGAGAAAGGCTTCTTTAAGGATATGGGTATTGACGTTGAGATCATGGAGTTTAAAAGTGGACCTTTAGTGCACCAGGCCCTGTCGGCAGGTGAACTGGATATGGCGTATATAGGTTCTCCCCCTGTTTACCACTGGTACTCGCGTGGCTTGAATAGCCGCATTCTGGCGAAAGTCAATTATGGTCAAGCGGCAGTCATTAGTCGCAAAGATTCCGGTGTCAACGCGCTAACCGATCTTAAAAGTAAGAAAATGGCAGGTGTTCGCAAAGGCAGTGGTATGGACGTTTTACTCAGGGGCTACGTACTTGGAGATGCTGCCAAGCTAGAACCTGACCAGGATCTGGAAATTATATCCATGCCTACTGGTAATATGGATTCTGCCGTTGATAAAAAAGTGGTTAATGCTGCTTTCATTTGGGAGCCCTTCACCTCCAAGTCACTAATCCGTGGCAATACCCAGGTCATATTTGATATGAACAAAGCGGTACCGAAATATCCCTGGTACATCGTAATGGCTATGCCGGATACATTAGAGAAAAAACGTACCGAGGTAATCAAGGTTTTACGCGCCCACAAGCAGGCAGTCGATTACCTTAATTCCAAGCCCAATGCGGGTAACGGTATTATCGCCAAGGCATTTAAGCTGGGTACCGTAACGGATGTTGATGGTAAGAAGCATAAAGGCACAGACATTGTGGCGATGGCGCGTGAGCGACTGGGTTGGGAATATGAGTTGAAACAGGAAGACATCGCATTTATTCAGCGACTGATGAACTATTCATACAAACTGGGCTATATCAAGAAGCAGCTTAAAGCTGAAGATATTATTGACAATAGCTTTATGCAGGAAGCAATCGCAATGAAGTAGTTTATATAACAGGCCCTGACGTTTGTCGTCAGGGCCTTTTTGAAAATTACTACTAAGTTTAAAAAACGTAACGCGTCCAAGGAGTAGGGTTGTGAGTGTTCCCGCCGCAAAGGTGTCATCAACAACGCCAGCAACTATTGAATTAAAAGAGCCCCCTGTGTGGGTGCGTTTTTTACGTAACAAGGCATCCTGGTCATGGTTTTCCATTCCGTCATTACTACTGGTGTGGATCCTGGTTGCGACTCAATTTGAGTCTTACATTCTTCCGCAACCCTGGGAGGTGATCGACGAAGCCTGGAATGAAATGATGTTTCCTGACCAGTCCGAAATCATGGACGATGACGGGAACATCATAGAGATTCCCGAAGCAGAACGGGTTACGACCTGGCGGTTACTCAAACAAGGTGAAATTGTTGCTGCAGTCCAACATTTATTTCGTGGCGAAATATGGCCCCATGTAGGTTGGAGTTTATTGGAAGAAATAGGTGGATTTGGTGCGGCAATAATCTGTGCACTTATATGCGGATTCCTGGCAGGTTTCTTTAAAGGCTTTCGTGAATATATAGTGCCATTGAATGGTTTGTTTATGGCGATACCTCCCATCGCCTGGGCGCCACTAATGGTCATTATCTTTGGTTTGGGCTACACGACCATCGTCATCGTTATATTTATCTCTGCCGTTAATCCCATGATATTAACCATTATGGAAGGTGTCTTACAAATACAGGGCCAGGAAGTGCGTGCCGCTCGTGTATTGGGCGCACGACGTTGGCAATTATTTTTATATGTTTATCTTCCCGCAAGTTTGCCCTTTGTCACCGCAGCTTTACGCATAGGTTTCAGTCAGGCCTGGCGTGCCCTGGTGGCAGCCGAGATGATTGGTGCATCGGTAGGATTGGGCTATATGGTACAAACTGCCGGCGAGGTGGGTAACTCACGTCTGGTATTGTTGGGCATTGCGATGATCGGATTGTTTTCTTATATGTTTGAACGCTTGTTGTTTCGTCCAATTGAAAAACGCTACGAAGTGTGGCGTTTGCACTAATTTTCCCCAATGAATAGAACATAAAATTCTGACGAGCTGTTGGAGGTTTGTTTATGAAAAAAATGTCGGATGAAGAATTAAAAAAAGTACTGGGAAACTACACCGCACCCAAAGGCCTGTATGCCAAAACCAAGGATATGTCTTTTCTCGGCAAGGTGACCTGTCATATTGAGCAACTGGAAGCAGGAAGCTGGCATGAAATCGTACTGGACTATGAAGTGGGAGCGTCGGGCATTGCCGATGGCGCATGGTTAAAAGCCACCTTTAAATTTTATTCCGATTGGGCCTTGTTTCAAACGGTTGATCCAGCTGCAGCAAATTATGTATCTGCGGAATACCAGGCGGGTCCATTGCTTGAAGGGCAAAGCCCGGCCACCGTGCAATCTTTAAAAGTACGTTTTGATCAAAAAGGTCATGAACGGCCTTTCCAAAAAGCCGTGATTGTCGATACCGTGGATGGATTTTTGAAACCTGGCGACCACATTATTATTCGCCTGGGTGATCGCCGTTTTGGTGGTCCGGGTACCCGGGTACAAACTTTTGTCGAAAAAGATTTCAAGTTCCGTTGTTATGTCGACCCATTGGGTACGTCGCGTTTTTGTGCCATTCCCGGTGATATTGTATTTGATATTGTACCCGGTGCACCTGCCAGGCTTATGATGTCTGCTTCCCGCCTGGTACGTACCGGTGAAGAGGTTAAGCTGCGGATTCGTGCGGAAGATAACTGGGGTAATACCTGTTGGAACACGGGCGGTGATGAAGTAAAAATTCTGGGACTAATAGAAGGCAGTAAAGTTTATGAAAACAGTATTCAATTAAACGCACAGGGCTGGGCCATCGCCAACATTGCTGATCTGCCAACCGATAATCCTGGTGAACTGGAAATTCATGCGTCGTTGCCACAGCATCCATCCGTTCCCGAAGCACAGTTCTTTATTACAACTGACAACGACCTGCCTTTTTCACGCAATTACTTTGCTGATTTACATGTGCACTCTGACGACACTGTCGGCACCAACGATACTGTTTACAATCTGACCTATGGCCGCGATGTCGTGGGTCTCGATGTGCTGGGTTACACTGCCAACGATTTTCAAATTACCAAACAACGTTGGGACGCTGCCGTCGAGTTAATTAAGGATTTAAATCAGGATGGCGAGTTTGTTTGTTATCCCGGTACCGAATGGTGCGGTAACTCCTGTGCGGGTGGTGACCATAATGTGGTTTTCTTACACGGAGGCACGCCAGAATTTCCTTTTGATAAAGACGGCAATGTTTGCCGTTCCTTTGAGTGGAATGAAGACATGACCAGTGATCAAATTGAACCCGGTGCCTGGCCTCTGGAAGAATTGTGGGCAACCTACATAAAAGATCCGGAAGGCCATTTACTAATGCCCCATGTCGGTGGCAGGCGCTGTAATATGGACTGGCATCATCCGCTATTGGAAAAGCTTGTTGAAATTGAATCAGCCTGGGGGCACTTCCCCTGGTTGTATGAAGATGTAATGCGTCGAGGTTATAAACTGGGTGCATCGGCGAATGGCGATGAACATCGGGGTCGTTGTGGTGGTGGTGTGCCGGGAACGG
>NZ_CDLKIE010000201.1:0-2531 GCF_975902315.1 Kaarinaea lacus
GGGTATGATCAACCGTTGTGGGTGGAACCCAGCCTACGGGTGAGTGACAGGCATTACATTGATCCGATGCATCGATATGGGTATCCGGTTTGCCGGTTGCCGCAACATTATTATGACAACTCTCACAGGTGCCCATTGTCTCGTTGTGATCAACAGTGGTAACCGGAACCCACGCATCACTGGTGTGGCAGGCCTCACACAGGTCACTGGTAAGGATGTGGGTATCATTTTTACCAGTTGCGGTCGTTCCATCGTGACAGGACACGCAACTGCCATTGACCTGGGTATGGTCAACGGTTATCAGCGGTATCCATACGTCGTTACGATGACAGGCCTCGCAGTTGTCCGATGTATCGATATGCGTGGCGTTTTTGCCCGTCGCGATAACACCGTCATGACAGGAAACACAGATACCCGCAACCTGGCTGTGATCAACACCGGTAGATGGAATCCACGTGTTGATATTATGACAGGCCTCGCACAGGCTGGTTGTCGGTATGTGGTTGGCATCCTGGCCCGTAGCATTAATTCCATTATGACAGGTTACACATGCTGTTAATCCAATGGTGCTGTGATCCATCGTGGCAGAAGCCAGGAAGCCGGAAGTGGTATGACAGGCATCGCATTCAGCCGTGACCGGTATATGGGTAACAGAAGGACCAATTGCCAGCACGCCATCGTGACAGGCCGAACATTGAGTAGGAAGAACTTCGAATACACCACCGACATGACACGCTTCACAATCCAGTAAGTCATGATCACCCGTTAGAGGAAAGCCGGTGACCAGGTGATCAAAGGTAGTGGTATCAGTTACAACAGTCGCCGCATTAACGGCTGAGGTGAAAAAGAAAAGCAAAAACAAGCAGGTGAACGTCAGGGCGTAAAACCAGTCCCTAACGCCCGCGAAAACGTCACAACTTTTTGTGACCGTATCCACTCCCTGACTATCAATCCCCGCAATGTGCTACATCGTTAACACAATGAGATCACACTGCAGATCCCGGTACACAACTTGCAGCCAGCCCGTCATGGCTAAATAAAGCACTGCCCTGCTCAGCTACGAACTACACAAGTCAGTTCGCAACTTATGTCGCAACTTAACAGTTTAAATATTACACATTCCGACAGGGAATAACTAACGGACTTTCTAAGGGAATACGTCAGATTGTTTTTTTAATACAACCACTTAAAAACGATAACTGGGAAACAAAATGCAATGGATAACCTGTGTGGATACCTGTAATTGCACGGAGTGGATTACTGGTTTTTACTGATAAAGCTCAGTAAAAATGCTCCTACATTCCCATCATACCCCCACCACCGGTTGAACCACCACCGCCCGTTGATCCACCACCACCCATACTGCCTCCACCACCTGTACCACCGGTTCCTCCAGTTCCTCCAGTTCCTCCAGTTCCTCCAGTTCCTCCTGTACCACCTGTACCACCCGTTCCACCCATACCGCCTCCACCGCCACCACCACCCATGACGGTGACGTTTGCAGTAGCGAACGCTGTATCAGAAGCCTGGCCATCACTAACCGTTAATGTCACGGTATAAGTTCCCGATGCCGTGTAACCATGAGAAGGCGCAACGCCCGAGCCACCGCCACCGTCACCGAAGTCCCACGAGTAACTCAATGAATCACCATCCGGATCAAACGAACCCGATCCGTCGAACTGGATAATCACCGGATTTGGACCAAATCCGCTATAAGATCCCCCGGCATCGGCAACAGGTGGATTGTTAGGTGTACCGCCACCGCCACCGGTGCCACCACCACCAGTGGCAGTACAGTCAGCAAACGGATTCAACCAGCTGTTGACGGTATGACAGGCATCGCATTCCGCACCCAGGGTATCGCAGTGGCCACCCGGCAGGCTGTGACAACTGGAGCAGGAACCGAACACTTCATTGTGATCTACGGTTAATACCGGCACCCAGGTGTTTGTAGAATGGCAGGCATCACAGACTGTGCTGGTATTGATGTGACCACCCGGTAGGCTATGACAGCTTGCGCAACTGCCAAAGACCTGACTGTGATCGACAGTGATTACCGGAATCCACTGTAACGGTGAATGACAGGCCTCGCACACATTGGTCGTACTGATGTGACCAGCCGGTAAACTATGACAGGAGGCACAGGTGCCATTGACCTGGTCGTGATCCACCGTAATCACTGGTATCCATTGACTCGACGAGTGACACGCTTCACAAACATTGGTCGTGCTGATATGTCCGCCCGGCAAGCTATGACAGGACGCACAGGTACCCAGTACTTCATTGTGATCTACCGTAATCACCGGTATCCACTGATTAACCGAGTGACAGGCTTCGCAAACATTGGTCGTGTTGATATGTCCGCCCGGCAGGCTATGACAGCTTGCACAGGTGCCGTTGACCTGGGAATGATCTACCGTAATAACCGGTATCCATTGACTCGACGAGTGACACGCTTCGCAAACATTCGTTGTGTTGATATGTCCGCCCGGCAGGCTATGACAGCTTGCACAGGTGCCATTAACCTGTGA
>NZ_CDLKIE010000202.1:0-4270 GCF_975902315.1 Kaarinaea lacus
AAAAAATCGAGTTCATATTTAAGGATATCAGCACGCCAGTTGAACCCACCGATGCAGATTTACAAGCCTATCTTGAAAAACATCCCGAAAAATTTACTTATCCTGCCCGCTACGACTTTAGCCATGTTTATTTGAGTGTGGACAAACGTGGTAACCAGGCGATGGCTGATGCGCAGCAGTTGTTAGCGAAACTGCAAAACGAATCTAGCCAAAGTGATCCGACGCAATTCAGTGATCTGTTCATGTTTGATTATCATTTTGCAGACATTACTGATTATGAGGTGACGCGTATCTTCGGAGAACAATTTACTAAAGCGCTTGCTGAATTAAAGACAGGTCAATGGCAAGGACCAGTAGACTCAGGGTATGGCATTCATCTGGTAAAAGTTGAAAAACGTACTGAGCCCAGCCTGCCGCCTTTGGAAGAAGTTCGAGATAAGGTAAAAACCGAATATATCGCCGAGTTGCAACGCGATGCAAATCAGAAGTTTTACCAAAGCTTGCGCGAACGATATGAGATAGTTGTGGAATCAGGCAATACCGAGAGAAGTGTCGCTATGGGTAACGGATCTCAGGATAAAGAGGCGACAGTGCAATGATGCAACGCGTGATGTTCTTGCTGCTCGGATTCTGCTTAGTGGGGACCAGTCATGCGGATGAAATTCGTCCTGGCTACCTGGAATTAAAAGAAACCAATGAAAATATTTTCTCCGTGGTCTGGAAGGTTCCTGCGAAGGGAGACAAAAAGCTAAAACTGGAAGCCTTGCTGCCAGCGAATTGCGCAGAGAAGTCCTCCCCTAATGCCCAGTTTATCGGTGGTGCCTATATCGCACGTTGGATCGTAAGTTGCGAAGGCGGCATCGTCGAACAGCCCATTACTGTCGATGGCCTGCAATTTACCAGTACCGATGTTTTGCTGCGCCTGGAGTTTCTGAATAGCGGTTCCCAAACCGCGCGCCTCACCCCGGCAGGACCTACTTATATAGTAGCTGCTGAATCATCAACTATCGAAATCATCGGAACTTATTTATGGCTGGGTGTAGAGCACATCCTGCTGGGTATCGATCATCTGCTATTTGTATTCGCGCTACTTATTATAGTTTCTGGAGTTAGGCGCCTGGTATGGACCATTACTGCTTTTACTATCGCCCACAGCATTACCCTGGCGGGTGCCACATTGGGCTATGTGCATGTGCCACAACAACCCGTGGAAGCAATTATCGCGCTGAGTATTTTGTTCCTGGCCACTGAAATCATACACAGTCGGCGTGGCCGCGTGGGTTATGCCGAGCGCTGGCCCTGGATGGTGGCATTTATCTTTGGTTTGTTACACGGCTTCGGATTTGCCGGTGCATTAGCCGAAGTGGGATTACCCGAACAGGCTATTCCTTTGGCCCTGGTATTTTTCAACGTTGGCGTTGAGCTGGGTCAGCTCTTTTTTGTTGGTGTGGTTTTATCATTGGGATGGTTATTCCACCGAATAAAAGCATTTCCGTTGCAACCGGCAGAATTGGTCACGACCTATGTAATTGGCAGTATCGCAGCTTTCTGGACTATCGAGCGGGTCGCGGGATTTTGGAGTTAAACGTAATCTGGCAAATTAGTTAAAAAAAACCAACTTAAACCATGTTGGGAGTTAACTATTGTAGTTCTTGGATTTCGCGTTGAACGGCTATCGAGGGTGCTCCTTATGATGACTATACATCCAGCGCGTGTATGTCTGACGGTTATTGTATTGTTGTTCGTTACCTTGCCCGCCTTAGGTCAGGAGGCAGTTCAGTCATCATTACCACAAGCGACATTTGATTCTGCTAATGTGGTTGTCAACGGTCAGGTATTATTCAAGGTTATTGGTATATCCTCCAGTCCAGCTAAAAAACGCGCAAAAAGAATCGCTAACCGGATTGAAGCACTTGCAGAAGATCCTGCATTTGATCCTGAGAATATAGCTATTCGCGTCGAAGACGACCGAACCCTATTGGTTGCGGGTGATCAACGAGTTATGACCATTCGTAACCTGGATGCAATGGGTGAAGGAGTTAACCGTAGGACCCTGGCAGAAATCTATCAAAAAGAAATCAAACGAGTAATCGTCGCTTATCGTCACGACCGGGAGCCTGAGGTTGTTTCGAAAAACTTAATCTACATCGTTGTGGCTACCGTAATCCTAATTGCGTTGACTATCGGTGTTTTGTTTTTTATTCGACACATCACAACCTTTCTCGATCGGCATTACAAAAAGCGCGTAGAAAAGCTGGAAGCGCAATCGAAGCGAATTGTTCAGGCAGAACAAATCTGGAATCTGCTACTAGGGCTATTGAACCTTAGCAAGGTATTGCTGATCTTGCTGTTACTTTATGTTTATCTTCATTCTGTGTTGAGCTTGTTTCCCTGGACCCGTTATATTGCACAAAGCCTAATCAACTATACTATTGAACCGGTACTGCTGATGGTGAGGGCGTTTGTTGATTATTTGCCAAAGATGTTTTTCTTAATCATTCTGATTTTGCTGGTGCGGTACTTAATGAAGCTCAACCGGATGTTTTTTACTGCAATAGCAAGAAGCCGTATTCGATTTGCAAATTTCGACGCTGAATGGGCCTGGCCAACTTACCGTATTGTCAAAGTGCTAATGATAGTTTTCGCAGTTGTTATA
Source organism: Kaarinaea lacus (assembly GCF_975902315.1). Taxonomy (NCBI): domain Bacteria; kingdom Bacillati; phylum Cyanobacteriota; class Cyanophyceae; order Nostocales; family Nodulariaceae; genus Kaarinaea; species Kaarinaea lacus. The sequence continues at coordinate 2,657 of NZ_CDLKIE010000202.1, forward strand.
GCCTATCCTTACATTCCTGGCTCCGATTCAGCCGCATTTAAAGGAATTTCCTTGCTGTTTGGTGTATTAATTTCGCTTGGTTCTACATCAATGCTGTCAAATATCATCGCTGGATATACAATGATTTATCGGCGTACATTCAAGGTGGGTGACAGGGTTAAAATAGGTGACAACATTGGCGATGTATTAGAAATGCGCTTACTGGTGACTCATTTGCGATCGCTGAAAAATGAAAATATTGTGGTTCCCAACTCGCTAATCCTGAATAATGAAGTGACTAATTACAGCGCGATGGCGCTAGAAGAGGGACTTATTTTACATACCACGGTTAGTATTGGCTATGAAGTTCCATGGCGCCAGGTGGAGGCGATGCTGCTCATGGCTGCTGAACGTACCACGGGTTTGAACACCGACAAAAAACCATTTGTTTTACAGAAGTCTCTGGAAGATTTCGCGGTAACATATGAGTTGAATGCATATTGTGATGACGCAGGCCAAATGACGCAGCTATATAGCGAATTGCATCGTAATATACAGGATGTATTTAATGAATATGATGTGCAGATTATGACTCCAGCATATGAGACCGATACGCCAGAGCCAAAAACAGTGCCAAAAGCTAAATGGTTTACGGCGCCTGCGCAAGCACCCAGCAGTGAGTTGCCATCGCCAGATCTATCTAAGTAAATCACAGCAATCTGCATTTTATTGAATGTTTCGGTGCCAGTAAAATTAGACAAGCCTTATTAAAAACTAAATTTCATGACCAAAAAGAAAAGAACCAGCCTCGAACTATCTCGCCTCAAGATGCTAATGGATGTGGTGTACGGTATTGTAATCTGGCGATTATTTATGTTGTTGCCAAGGCCGCTGGAAGAAAACGTTGGTCAGTGGGAAACAGTAACAGACATGATGCTAAGTGAGTGGGGATCTTTTGTTTTGCCTTTATTAGCGCTATTAATTGTTACCGTTTATTGGGTGCAAAACAACGAATTGTTTGGTTGCCTGGAATCAACCGATCCTATACATACCGGAATTTCTATATTTCAAATATTCTTTCTTTTATTATTTCTGTATGCCATCGGAGTTGGTTTGGCTTTTGAGGCAGCAGCGGATAGTCGAACATTTGAGAGCGTAACAGTCTTTCTCGTAGGGGCTTTCTCATACTGGGGCTGGCATTATGCAGCGACCCATGATCTTTTGTCCAAAGAATTACCTCAGGACAAGGCTAATCAGATCCGGCAAAGAAATTTTGCGGAGCCGGTGACGGCTCTTACAACTATACCCTTTGCTTTTATTGGTCCTTTAGCATGGGAATTATCCTGGTTTTTATATCCTTTGGTTCGTAAGTATTTCTATAAAAAGAGTAAAACAGTAAAATTAGCGAATTAGCAAGCACATTAAATACATTTTATAAAAGGGGTGTGTGTGAAGCTCATCGAAAACAAGTTTGTTAAACGATTCAGATTCAGCTTTCTGCTGTTAGTACTGTTGTCGCTATATATTGTAGTACCTTTTTTCGATATTTCCTTTCTTACCGATTTGGTGGTCTCTTTTTTGTTTATTGTAGCGCTTGCGGCAGTCACACAAAAGTCTCAATTATTTTGGTCAGCG
>NZ_CDLKIE010000203.1:0-4536 GCF_975902315.1 Kaarinaea lacus
ATTATATAGCGCCACACTGCAGAAGCGCGTTTCCGCCATGTGCAAACCATTCGCACTGGCACCAGGCTACTCGCGTTCTGGCCACAACGCTTTGTCACTGATCCAGATGCCGACGACCTGCTACGCCTGTTGGAAAAAACAGTAAAAGCAGGCAAACACGTGGCGATCATGGCCCATTACAGTCACTGGAAAGAAATGAACACCGATATCGCTCGACATGCCATAGAGTGCCTATTGAATACCTTCCTGACCAAAAGGACAGTAGCCTGTTCATTTCCGATAAGGTATTGATATAACAACACTTCCAATCATCACACTCCCACACATTGAATAGTGAATAGTGAACGCTGAATATTTTCTTGATTATTCACTCGCGGGCGTCTAGACTTCTTCGCCATGGAACACGCAAAAGACCATTTTCACGAAGAAACCCACCAAAGAATTCTTCAGGCAGCAGAAGAACGCTTCCAGCAGTACGGCTACAACAAAACCACCATGGCTGAAATCGCCAGGGATTGCGATATGTCGGCAGCCAATTTATATCGTTATTTTGAGAACAAACTGGCCATAGGCGCTTCACTCGCCTGCAATTGCCTCGACAAAGACATTGATAAGCTTAAGAAAGTTGTACTGGATAAAGACTTATCACCGGCTGATAAATTACGCGAATTTGTGTTGGCGACACTCGACCATACTCACTCCCAATGGTCGGAAACACCCCGCCTGAACGAAATGGTCACTGCCATTTGCCACGAGCGGATGGATATCGTGGATCAACACGTTCATAACAAACAGGCCTTGTTAATTACCTTACTCAAGGAAGGTAACCTTCAGGGAACATTTGAAGTGGCGGACCCGGAAGTCACCGCAGAAGCGATTTTGACAGCCACCACGCTATTCGATGTGCCCTTGCTTATGCCCCTGTTTTCCCGCGAAGCCTTTGAACGTAAAGCGAATAATCTGGCTTCACTGTTATTAAACGGCTTGTTGAAGCGTTAGGAAATCGAATTCACGACTAGTTGAAACATAATACTGGTAAAACAGTGAACAATTTTCAAAATGTTCACTATTTACCCTTCACTATATACCTGTAGTGATGCACACGGAGGAGGTCTAGAAATGGCAACAAATAACGGGGTTTCACGTTACGCGCAGTGGGTGGTAAGCCATCCATGGATTGCCATTCTGGTTTCGTTGCTGCTGCTCTCCACTGTAATAATTACATTAATACAAGTGACTAAAGCACGAGATGAGCCAGTCCGAAAATTCGAAACCAACTACCGTGTTTTCTTTAGCAAGGAGAATCCCCAGTTACTCGCGTTTGATTCCCTGGAAAAAATCTACACCAAAAACGATAACGTGATGTTTATCGTCACTCCTAAAGATGGCAATGTTTTTACTGAAGAGACGTTAAGAATCGTTCAGGAAATAACAACCGAAGCCTGGCAAACTCCACACTCTATTCGTGTCGATTCAATAACAAATTTTCAACATACAGAGGCAGAAGGCGACGATTTAACAGTCAGGGACCTGGTTCCCGAAGAAGAACCACTGGACACTGCAACGCTCGATAAGATCAAAACTGTGGCATTGAATGAACCACTACTTGTCAATCGACTTATTTCCAGGACTGGTCATGTTACCGGTGTAAATGTAACCGTTCATCTGCCAGGCAAAGACACCATGGTTGAGGTTCCAGAAACCGTGGCCTTTGCACGCAACCTGGCTAAACAAATCATGGAAAAATATCCGTCCGTAGAAATTCGGTTGAACGGCATGGTGTTAATGAACAATGCATTTTCCGAAGCATCGCAAATGGATATGAAGAAACTGGTCCCCATAAGTTTCTTAATCATGCTGATCACACTGGGATTTATTCTGAAAAATGTCACAAGTGCAGTTGGCACTTCATTAGTTATCATTGCTTCAATTATTATTGGCTTCGCTATGGGTAGAATTATTGGCTATCCTATTACCCCACCCTCTGCGTCGACACCAACCATTGTGCTAACGGTTGCTATCGCCAACGCGGTTCATATCCTTGTAACTTTCCTCCATGAAATGCGTCTTGGGATAGAAAAGAAAGCCGCCATGATTGAAAGCCTGCGTATCAATATCCAGCCGGTATTTCTTGCCAGCGCAACAACCGCGTTGGGCTTCCTGTCTATGAATTTTGCAGATGTACCGCCATTTATGCACCTGGGGAATATGGTAGCAATAGGCGTACTCGCATCATTTGTATTTTCCGTGTTTTTTCTTCCCGCATTTATTACGCTGCTACCTGTGCGAGTACCTACAGGTAAAAAGAGTAATAGTTATGCAATGATGGATCGCCTTGGTACATTTGTAGTTACTCACCGTAAGCGTCTCATGTGGGGCATGTTGGTGGTAATAGCGACGCTAATATCTTTTATTCCTCGCAATGAACTCAATGATATTTTTGTACATTACTTTGACCATAGTATTGAATTTCGCCGAGATGCCGATTATTTCACCGAAAATTTAAGTGGACTCTACATAATTGACTACTCGCTGGATTCCGGAGAAGCAGGCGGCATCAGTAATCCCCAGTTTATGACTGATGTTGCCAATTTCGCCGACTGGTATCGCCAGCAACCGGAAGTGCTGCATGTCAATACATTTACCGACATTATGAAGCGCTTGAACAAAAACTTGCACGGTGATGATCCCAACTACTATCGCGAACCTGAGGAACGTAACCTGGCCGCGCAGTATTTGTTGCTTTACGAAATGTCGCTACCTTATGGTCTTGATCTCAACAATCAGATAAACGTTGACAAGTCAGCTACCCGCTTTACGGTCACCCTCCAGACAATGTCAACCAATGACTTACTCGCATTGGAAAATCGAGCTCAGGTGTGGTTAAAAGCCAATACTACTACTATTAAAAAAGCGGATGGAAGCGGAACCAGCATGATGTTTGCCCACATCGGCGAGCGAAACATTAAAAGTATGTTAATCGGGACCACAGTTGCGTTAATCCTAATTTCCATGATTTTAATATTTGCCTTACGATCAGTAAAAATTGGTATTATCAGCATGGTACCGAATCTGGTACCGGCGGCCATGGGTTTCGGTTTATGGGCTATTTTTGTTGGTGAAGTTGGACTGGCATTGTCAGTAGTAATGGGGATGACACTAGGTATCGTTGTTGATGATACAGTGCATTTTCTTAGCAAGTATCTCCGCGCACGACGCGAAAAACACCTCAATTCACAAGAAGCTACCAAATACGCATTTCACACCGTGGGTATGGCACTTTTGACGACATCAATCGTGCTGGTAATTGGCTTCCTGGTGTTATCGTTGTCCGCATTCAAACTCAACTCAGGCATGGGTATGCTAACGGCCATCGTCATTGCGCTGGCATTAATCGCGGATTTCTTCTTCCTGCCCCCCTTATTGATGAAACTTGAGGAGAAAAAAGATGAAAAAACCAATTCTGCTGATCGCGTCACTGGCACTGCTTCCGCTTAGCGCCTGGGCAGATACTCCAGAAGAAAAAGGTCTTGCCATTGCCGTTGAAGCTGACAAACGCGACACTGGCTGGAAAGATCAGAAATCAGATTTAAAAATGACGCTACGCAACCGGCAGGGCCAGGAAACCGAGCGCAATATTCGTAATAAACAACTGGAAGTTGATGGCGATGGTGACAAAAGCATGTCTATCTTTGACAGTCCAGCAGATGTGAAAGGCACAGCATTTCTAAGTTATACACATGCCACCAAGCCCGATGACCAGTGGCTATACTTGCCCGCCTTAAAGCGCGTTAAACGTATATCATCCAATAACAAATCCGGCCCCTTCATGGGCAGTGAATTTGCCTATGAAGATATTACCTCTCAAGAGGTTGAAAAATATACCTACAAGTGGCTTAGAGATGAAGCCTATGAAGGCAAGGATACATTCGTCGTAGAACGCTACCCCACTTACAAACATTCCGGCTATACCAAACAAGTGGCCTGGGTAGACAAAAGCATGTATCAACCCTGGAAGATTGATTTTTATGACCGTAAAGGTGACCTGTTGAAAACACTTACCTATCATGATTTCAAACAGTACCTGGGTAAATACTGGCGCCCCGATCGCATGGAAATGGAAAATCACATCACCAAAAAGAGCACAACTTTGTTATGGAGTAACTATCAGTTTGGCAATGGCTTCACCGACCGGGATTTTGACCGTAATAGCCTGAAACGTGCCCGATAATGAAATTCTTCTTGCCACTGCTAGCCGCCTGCCTCACGGGCTTACTAAGTTTCACCAGCTCGAGTACCAGCTGGGCAGGTGAATGGCGCGGCAATGTTGCCGGCGAGTTTCGTTATTTCCCTCAGGAACCCCTGGATCCGCGTCAGTTCGAAGGCAGCAACCTGTCAATATCAGCGCAACCCGAATATTACACGAGTTGGGATAACGGTGATCAGAGCTTTATCTTCACACCCTATGTGCGGCTCGATCAGCATGATGATGAACGAACCCATGCCGATATCCGCGAACTTGCCTGGAGCAAAATC
>NZ_CDLKIE010000204.1:0-2907 GCF_975902315.1 Kaarinaea lacus
ACCCCAGTAGTCATTAGAAAACCGCCCTAAATCGAAGAATATCTGTATATATTCGGATTGCCAAGTCAGAATTATCTGAATCCACTGCGGTCTTAGAATTCAGCCTTTGTTATGTCGAGCGCTTATATTTATTGCGATTATTCACAATTTATTGAGACTTTATTAGTGATAAGTTTTAAATGATCTTGTTACAATACGCGTAATTCTCGATTTTAGGTACCACATTGTTTTTTATAGACTATTCTTTATAAACTAAAGATTCCCATAGAGCGAAACCCTGCCTCTGCTGATTCTCTCTATATATTCCATTCATCAACCCAAAAGGACTACAAAGTGAAAAAATCATTACGTACAACTTTATTATTGAGCTGCGTGATCGCCATCGCCTCCCTCGCCAGTTTTTCAGTAACCGCAGCTGAACTGAAAAGCAACAAACAAAAATACAGCTACGCAATCGGGTTTCAAATCGGCAGCAACCTGAAACGGGAAGGAGCAGATGTCGATGTTCAGGCAATCGCCCAGGGTATCAAGGATGTGCTCACCGACGCCAAATTAAGCGTATCCATGGAGGACATGCAGGCGGCGGTACTAGAAATGCAAAAAGAGCAACAGGCCAAACGCCAGGCGCGTGGTGATAAAGCTAAAAAAGCGGGTGAGGAATACCTGGCAAAAAATAAAAAGGAAAAAGGCGTAAAGGAATTACCCAGCGGCATTCAATATAAAGTTATCAAGGAAGGCAAAGGCTCGAAGCCCAAAGCAACGGATACTATTGTCGCTCACTACAAGGGAACGCTGATCAACGGCACGGAATTCGATAGCTCTTACGGTCGAGGACAGCCCGCGACATTTGCGGTCAACCAGGTCATACAGGGATGGCAGCAGATACTTCCTCTCATGCCAACGGGCTCCAAGTGGAAAGTGGTTATCCCTTCCGATTTAGCGTACGGCCCTCGTGGCGCCGGTGCCAATATTGGTCCCAATGAAACATTGATCTTTGAGGTTGAGCTTTTAGAAATTAAAAAGCAGGAGCCAAAGAAAAAATAAGCGCTTTTTCAGACCGATCACAGGCACCTGAACAACATACCGATCAGGTGCCTGTTAAACTTCAAAAATCCTGCCCCAAAAGCACCAGCAAAGTCGTGGAACATAATCCGGATAGCTCATTAGCCGATCTGGTGCTACAAGCACTGGAAACACACCCTTCAGGTATCTCCGAATACGAGCTTATTCAATGGTTGAAAAACACCGGCCATGAAATATTCCAGAATGTCACTTTCTGGGATCGCCTCTCCCTGTTTCAGGCGCATTTCATTTTGTTTCATACGCTTTACCGGCTAAAACAGAGATGTTGGGAACACAATCAAACGACACTGGATATCAATCCTTTAAAAATTGTTTTACTGCCGGCCAGAAAAAATGCCGGATCCAGCATCGCCGAGCATGATCCATTAATGGATTATTACCTGGACGTTGACAATCTTAAAAATACATCTGAAAACGATGTTGCCGAGTTACTGACAAACTTCTGGAAGACGCTAAGCAATAAAGATAAGCGGAGCGCCGCATTGAAGGAACTGGAATTAAGCGATCCTGTTGATTACGTAAAAATTAAACGTCAGCACCGGCGACTGGTAATGCGCCACCACCCCGATCGTGGCGGCAAGAAAGAGAAGCTGCAGACGATCAATGCAGCAATGGATTTTTTGCACAGTTTATATAATCCTGAAAACAGGGATGGCAGGAAGACCAGATAGTAAAGTAGATTACCTGGTAATGAAAATTGCCGCTCAGTTCTGGATTTCGTCCGTCGCCATAGCGTAGTCGTTTGCTAACATTAATACGTAGTTACCTTGCCAATAAGTAGCGTTAACATTCAATAGTGTTTTATACCTGGCATCGTTATCGATAGCCTTTATGATGGTTTTTATACCCAACTGGTTGGCAATACGTACAATCCCCTCGACGACACACAACCATTCAATCTTCTCATCCAGATTAGCGATCATTTGCCCATCCAGACGAATTAAGTCCACTAAATTATGTGCAAACTTGCCGAGATAAGACAAGCCACAGCAAAAGTCATCAATAACAACCATGAAACCACGGCGCTTAAGCGCCCGTATCTGCTTTACAGCAAATTCGACATCATTGAGAATATACCCTTCTTTTACCAGTAAGCCGATTTTGTTCGGCGTCTCCGAGTTCGATTCGACAATTTTCCTGTAACGATCCGGCAGTTGCGGATCATTAAATTGTGATTCGGTCAGCGCAACGAGCACGGGCTTGTCTTCATATTCGATATCATTTTTCCATCGACCCAGCTTTTTACAGATCGTACTGAGTTGAATATCACCGAACAATTTTGATAATTCCAGCGCTTCGATATAGTTACCAATGACCTGAGACTCCAGTTCGCGCAATTGGTCTGAGTGCCACACTATATCTGCCTGAAGCAAAGCCAGGTCGTTATCTTTAACATCATTAACAGGCAAGTAGTGAATGTCGTACTCCTGTTTATTGATTGCTGAACGCAGCTGACTTTCTTGTGCAATTTGCTGGTCGATGTTTTTGTCCGTTTCATTATCATAAAAACAGTAGTTCCTGCCGTCCACGTTTCTTGATTGACACATCGCTATATAGGCATGTTCAATCAGCGACTTTCTGGTTTTGTCATCATCTGGAAATGTCTCAATACCGATGGCGACATTAACGTTATATTGCGACTCACCAACTAAGAAAGGACTCAACAACTGGAAATTTATACTGTCCACTACTTTCACAAGATTTCGAAAATCATTAATGTCCGGAAGCAAAATACAGAACACATTACTTTCAATTCGCGCAATGGTATCAGTACTTCTTACGCAAGCTTTTATCCGCCTGGCAAATTCCAGCAAAACCGTATTA
>NZ_CDLKIE010000205.1:0-4316 GCF_975902315.1 Kaarinaea lacus
TATGTGGATGATCTCTCGATCGGTATGTACGTATCCCAACTCGATCGGCCCTGGACCGAGACAGGTTTTATGTTCCAGGGTTTTCGTATCCAGTCGCCAGACGACATTTCTGAATTGCAACAAGCCTGTGAATTTGTTTTCGTAGACAAAGAAAAGTCAGTACTCAAAGATATTCGCTCAGAATTTTCACTGACTATTGAAACCACATCCAGCGCGGTCAGGGAACTACCGGCATGCCCCTTGCCGACAGACCCTGATTTCAAAACCCAGATGAGACATTCGCTGCGAGTTCATTCGATGGCGAAAAAGTACATTGACAAAATACTGAGTGATATTCAACAGGGCAAGGACATTGATATTAAAGAAGCCAAATCGCTTGTCAGCAACTTAACAAAAAATATTATGGAAAATCCAATGGCGTTGATCTGGTTAACCCAGTTAAAGAACCGCGATGAATACACAGCGAACCACTCACTGAACGTTTGCATTTTAGCGCTTTTTTTTGGACGTAGCCTGGGATTCAATACTCAGCAGCTTAATGAATTAGGTATCGGCGCATTGCTACATGATGTTGGTAAACTTCGTGTGCCTCTGGAAATATTAAACAAACCCGACAGGCTGACTGATGATGAATTCGCAGTCATGAAAAAACACACTTTGTTTGGCTACGACCTGTTAAAAAACAAAGACGAACTCAGCCAGGAGGCTTTAGTCATCATTCAACAGCATCATGAACGCGTTGATGGACACGGTTATCCATATGGCCTGGAGAATCACAGTATTAACCTGTACAGTAAAATCGTGAAAATTGTCGATGTCTATGATGCCGTCACCAGCAAGCGCCCCTATCAGGACGGTGTGTCACCGTACCATGCCCTCAACTGTATTTATTCAGATCGGAACGGCGCTTTTGACGAAGAACTGGTACAGCAGTTTCTTAAACACATGGGTATTTATCCCGTTGGTTGCACCATTGAATTAAATACGGGTGAAATTGGAATCGTCACGTCAATCAATGAAAAACGTCATTTAACGCCCACCTTGTTATTACTATTCAACACGCAAAAACAACCACTGAAACAACATAAATATATGAACCTTGCTAGCGAATGCTGGGGAGATGACAAGAGCCGTCCACGAATTGAGAAAGTAGTCAATCCAGACGAATACAACCTGGACATATCACAAATATTTTCTAAAGAAGCCATTTTTGTCGCCTACGATAACGCCGAAGAACAGCATTGACAGGCAAACACCCTGCACATCAGACGCAATGGCTTTCACAGCCTGATCGATGGCATCTAAATTTTTTTGCATTAAAATATTGTTTTCTGTGGTAAAAATAAACCAACTCAAACAGTCAACTATCCAATATTCGTAATGAGCGAATTTTTTGCTTATTGCGACAAAAAGCGCGCTACGAACAATTTGTCTTTTGACCGACATCAATAAAACTGACTAAATATTAGTGGTTACTGATGAGCGTAGTGACTACTATTTTTATAATTTCATTACCGAACTTCTTTAGCGGTTAAACAACGACTCGGGGACAGGAGACAATAATGACAGACCGTGTTTGTAAAAGCTGTGGCTATGTAGGCAAGGCTGAACACCAAAGCTGGGGTACTTTTGTGGTTGATGCATTTATCTGGCTGATGTTTGGCAGCTTAACACTGTTTTCAGGCCTATTGTTTGTACTATTTATTCCTCTCGCATGGACCATATATCATCTGGCCTTATTCAGTAATACTCAATGTCCTAAATGCAAAGATCTTGATATGGTGAGCAAGGAAAGCAAGAAAGGTAAAGCCGTGCTTAAACACGAAGCTGGTTATCCCGAGCCCTGGAGCGAAGACAATCATCCAGCAGCTTCTCATTAAATAAGAGCGACCTACAGACCTGGTAGCTGGCCGGCTTCTATTTTAGTAAAGGATCATCTTTAGGTAATTGCTTTGAGTACCAGATAGCCAACTTGTGACGCATCGTTTTTTGTGACACCTGGTCTTCTGGTAATGGCTGGATAAGCTTGTCGTGCACAAGCAAACGGTAGATATAAAGAATACGCTCACTCACCGAGTCAGTTGGCTCAAAAATTACAGCCCCCCTGTCCTCACCATACTTCATCCCGGCCTGTATTGCCCCTTTAACCAACTCTGCCTCGTGCTTCAGTTTCTTCATGCTTAACTCCTGTATCACAATGATTGACAGTGAATAGGGTGTTGGTTATAACTCTGCGCTCCCCGCTGCTATACTCACACTGCCGACGGGTATTGTCCAGTATTCATCACTATAATCAGTCACTTTTCTTTAATCTATAATTGAGCCTCTACCCGGAAGATATATCAGGATACCTTGCAAAGCTTTCCAGCTGGCCATATTTACAGAACATGTTTGCATCAATAACCAACTGGTGGCAAAAGCGTATTATTAAACGCTCAACAATCACAGATAAACAATGGCAGCACGCAATTGACCGCCTGCCATTGTTGGCAAATCTTGCTGAAGGAGAAACAAAAAAACTCATTGAGTTAAGTATCTTATTCCTTCACTACAAATCACTGGAAGGTGCGCACGGTCTCCAGCTTACACTGGAAATGAAATTAATTATTGCCTTGCAGGCCTGCTTGCCAATACTCAATCTTGGAATTGACTGGTATCGCGGCTGGGTTTCAGTCATCGTCTACCCCGCCCAGTTTATTCCGGAAAGAAATTTTGTCGATGAATACGGCGTCGAACACCGCACCAAAGCCGTACTCAGCGGCGAGTCATGGCACAAAGGGCCCGTCGTTTTATCCTGGGAAGACACCGAGCAATCAGGTGAGATCGACGGAAACAACCTGGTGATTCATGAGTTTGCTCACAAGCTGGATGTACTTAATGGCCGGACCAACGGCTTTCCGCCTTTGCACCGGGGCATGGATGTTCCACAATGGGTTGCTACATTGAGTGATGCATACAACGATTTTCAAAACCGTTTAAATACCTGGAATGATGTACCGATTGATGACTATGCCGCTTCATCACCGGCAGAATTTTTTGCAGTTTTTAGCGAAGTCTTTTTTGAACGGCCGGATATACTCACTGCCTACTACCCCGGAGTATACGTACAATTTAAACAATTTTACCGGCAAGATCCATTAACGAGAGCAACAGACAGCCATTGATAGAGAACAACACATTATTGTTCTATATCAGCAGCAGAAACTTACCAGACCTTTTCCTGTTTTTTCTTACGGCGCACTTCCCTCCAGTCACAATCCCATGGGAAAATTATTGGTATATATACCATCAATACCAATCGATGACATAAACAGCCATTCTGGTTCAGTTGGACAATTATTCAATGAATCAGGCACAACGCGACAACCTTCAAAATACAAAAAGTGGCGTCATTCCACGTAATGTTTCTACAGCGTGACGCCACCACCCGCGATTCAATTAATATTTATGTCAACTGATTTACTGGAAAAGCAGAACACAATTTAAAGACTAACGAACACACTAACTTATTTTCAATCATCAAAAGAAACAACAAATAAGTAGTCAAAGGTGATAAATGAGGTTTCCGGACTTAACAAATCGAGCTCACGCAAATCATTGCCCCCGGAAACCCTGACCGACCCTTGTGCTTTTTTAAACCTGCGAGATCCACTATAGATCGTTTGCTCTGAAGGAAAATCTCCCACGACATGCGTAATACCCGTTTCCTCGGGTGGTGCATCCAGGGCAGGTTGAACCGTTACATTATTAACCGTTACTATAATGCCTTGATTCTTAAAATCGAGCACATAGGCTGTCGTAATGGTAAACCCGCCTCCATCACCAACAGGATTTGGTGCACCTAAAAGGCAATCGTAGCCTTTGCCAATAGTCCAACCTGTCTTGGGATTGATCATATCAGTAACAAAACAACCTCCCGCACCTGGAGGTAACAGATGTGCAATTTTTCCTGGAGGGTATTCAAAGCCACCCTTACCTTTCCACTGTACCACCAGGTTTAAATTGGAAAATCCACCCGCTACTGATGTATAGGGCAATAAAAACAACGCGATGAAAATAAACAAGAACCATTTTAGTTTATTGATAACCATTGCTAGTCCTCCCGATTGAACAATTAGGGAAATGTCAAACGCTATGCATCCTTAATAATCTATTAATTACCTGTAATTACAAATCAACAGGAGGTAATTGATGTATGGGAATTAATGCATATCCTTTGGTTTGATACCAGATAGATGATGCAAACGCATTATCTATAACCACTATCCCATCAAACAAATTTGCGGGATCCGTACCAACCCACAAACAGGAAATGA
>NZ_CDLKIE010000206.1:0-5155 GCF_975902315.1 Kaarinaea lacus
ATGGCAATATTTATGTTAGTAACACCGAAGCACGTAATGATGTGCGCTTTGAAGGTCCTGGCGGACTTGGTTCAACCGTACGTGGACATTTCGCCGAAAGCCGCATTACGGTAATTGACAATGACGGAAACGTTACACCTCGCCATTTAAACAAACACATCGATTACTCAAAATGCTGTAATGAAAACACAGCTACTAAAGCCAAGTCTCTGGCACAACCCATGGAAATGGCGGTCAGTAGTAACGGTAAAACCTTATACGTCGTTGGGTTTGGTTCCAACAAAGTGGCGATTCTTGATACTGCCAAACTCGAAGACGATACTTTTCAACCTGACACTAAAGACCAGGTTTTGATTTCCGGCGGTGGTCCAAGCGGTGTTATTCTGGATGAATCCCGTAAGCAATTGTATGTGTTAACCCGATTTGATGACGGTATCTCTGTTGTTGATACGAGCGCCAAAGCGGAAGTTGCACATATCTTAATGTACAATCCAGAGCCAGAGCATATTCGTTCAGGTCGCAAATATCATTACGATGCTAACCTGACATCGAGCCAGGGTGACAGTTCTTGTGCCTTATGCCATGTCTTTGGTGACATGGACCAACTGGCCTGGGACCTGGGTAATCCAGACGGTTCCCCACTACCCAACTACGCGCCATTAGCGATTGACCATACTGAATTTGGTTTTCCAGCAGAAATTTCCACTTTCATGAACATGAAAGGTCCTATGACCACACAAAGTATGAAAGGGATGGCCAACCACGGAGCACAACACTGGCGCGGTGATCGTACCGGTGCTGACGGTATAACCGAATCTGCTCAGCCTGACAGTGGTGTCTACGACGAACAGGCAGCGTTCAAGGCCTTTAATCCGGCCTTTGTTGGCTTGATAGGACGTAAAACTGAACTGTCAGTCGAAGCCATGCAAGAATATACCAACTTTGCGCTGGAGCTAACTTATCCACCGAATCCCATTCGTAACCTGGATAATTCACTCACCAAAGAGCAACAAGCTGGTCGTGACTTCTTCATGGACCCTGAAATGATCGTCGACACAAAACATCATTGTAACGGCTGTCACGTACTTGACCGCACTGCCAACGAAGGATTGACTAACAAGCCTGGCTTCTTTGGCACCGACGGAAAAAATACCTTTGCTTTCCAGACACAATTCTTCAAGGTACCGCACTTGCGTAACCTGTATCAGAAAGTGGGTATGTTTGGTATGGTGAACAACAATAACTTCCTGGCGGACGATCCTTTCAACCCAGATCCTTTCTTTGGCGTTGAAAACCAGCACCAGGGTGATCAAATTCGTGGCTTTGGAATGTTCCATGACGGAAGCGTAGATACAATTTTCCGTTTCCATAACATCATTGGCTTCCTGCCGCGTCCTGCAGAAGCGGTTACTGATTTAGACCCAGGCAATCCACCGAACCTGGATATAACTGAAGAAGGCATGGAAATCCGTCGTAACCTGGAGCAGTTCCTGTTAGCATTCGACACGAATATGTTCCCCATAGTAGGCCAGCAAATTACCCTGAATGGTAACAATGGCAATACTATAGGTTCTCGCATTAATCTGATGATTCAGCGTGCGAACGCTGGCGAGTGCGATCTCATTGCATCTCACAATGGTCGTGGTTACCTTTACATAGGTAATGACTACTTTAAGAGCGATATCGCAAACGAAGAAAACATCAAAGATAATAAGCTTCGCAACTTGTCTGTAGACGGTAACATCACTTATACCTGTACGCCTCCGGGCAACGGTATGCGCCTGGCGTTAGACCGTGATATGGATGGTGTTTACAATGGCGATGAGATTGCAGCTGGCACTAATCCAGCGGATCCCAATAGCTAATATCAAAATTCATCTTTGATAAAAAGAAGCCCGGGAAGATTAATCTTTCCGGGCTTTTTTATAAGTACATCTTTTACTGACTTTGGAGGATTGTTAGTTACGCGATCTTTAATCGATCATCACCTTTCTTCGCTGGTTTCAGGTATGTCTGCAGCACCTTGTAAAAACGATTTACATCAACAGGTTTTGTCAGATAATCATCTGCACCTGCGGCAATACATTTATCACGGTCTTCCTTCATGGCATTGGCCGTAATATTCACGATCGGTTGTTTGTAACCTTCGCTACGGAGTTTCCTGGTGGCTGTCAAACCATCCATAATAGGCATTTGCACATCCATGAGTATCAGGTCATAGGAGTCAGTCAATGCCTTTTGCACTGCCATCAAACCGTTGTCAACTACTTCGACGGTTGCGCCAGCCTTAATGAGATATTTTGCAATGAGGTCCTGATTATCGGGACTGTCCTCCACAACCAGGACATGGCCACTTACGGTATTCGGTACTATATGAACACTCTCTTCGATCGCCTCCACCTGCATATCTTCAAGACCATTCGCCATATGCATGTCGTCAATATCGCCCACACCAATGGTAAACTCAAAGGTTGTGCCTTTGCCTTTCTCGCTGCTTACCGACACATCACCGCCCAGCTTTTGTGCCAGTTGACGCGCAATACAGAGGCCGAGTCCAGTGCCGCCGTATTTTCGCGTAGTGGACGAATCCGCCTGAGAGAAAGGTTTGAATAAGCGCCCAAGCTCTTCTTCCGTCATTCCAATACCAGTATCAATGACCTGAAATTTCAGTTGCCTGGACGCTTCCAGATAGGACATGGCAACGGTAATACCGCCTTGCTGTGTGAATTTCAGGGCGTTGCCACACAGGTTAAAGATTATTTGCTTCAAACGCGTTGGATCTGAAATGATTTTACGCGGTACGGGAAACTCATACTGAATTTCAAATTCCAGGCCTTTTTCACGAGCACGGGCACCAAAGATAGACTCGACATCATGAATCATACGTGCAGGTTGTACTTCAAGGTCTTCAATAACCAGCTGCCCGGCTTCGATCTTGGACAGATCAAGAATATCGTTAATTATGCGTTGCAGGTGGGCGCCACTGCGAATGATAGAATCAATCTCATGTTCCATATCTTCGCGATCCTGGTCTTCATCACGCAACATATCTGAATAACCCAGGATTGCCGTTAACGGCGTACGAATTTCGTGGCTCATATTGGCCAGGAACGCGCTTTTCGCCTGGTTAGCCTGCTCCGCAAGATCTTTGGATTTCTTTAGCTCTTCAGCATCCAGTTGACGCTCCATCATCACGCTGATCCAGCTACCCATTAAGTTAACCAGGTCTTTATCTGTTTCGGTAAACGATCGCTTTACAGGGGTACGGTTGGAAAAGTTTACGGTCCCAAACTTTTTACCATGCACGTTAATGGAACAACCGATATATGATTGCATTCCCAGAAAACCAGCGGCAGGATGATCTTTAAAATCAGACTCTGCGACATGGCTGATGGCAATACTTTCTGGCGCGTTAAAAGTAACCTGACAAAAGGTTTTATCCAGCGGTAGAACGATGCCACGTTTGGCGGGCAAATCACTCATGACCACGGTATTTAAAAATTCTGATGCGTTGTGTTCAGGATCCTGTCGACCGACTTTACCAATTTCAGTACCAAGTAATCTGCAACCCAGGCGTAGCGTTTCGTCAATCTGCTCATCAAAGGTAAGATCGGGACGGGAAATAATTTCGTGTAACGCGCGAATGCGTTCACCCTGTTCCACCAGTGCTTCTTCGGTTCTACCCGTACTACGCACAACATATATTGTAAATATTCCCAGCGCCAGCCCAAAAGTACCAAGAAAGGCAATAAGGTAATATGAGGTTAAATAATTTTTTTCGGATTTTTTAATAACTGACTTGATATCTTTTTTAGTATCAATTAGTGACTCAAAATTTACAGCGTCATGAATTAATGCTTTGAACTCACCAAGTATCGGAGTCATACTGGTAGTGAGCAGTTGATATGCATTAACACTGTCACCTTGTTCCAGCAGGTTTTCAACCGTTTCAAGTATCTGAAACTGTCGAACTATCAAATCCTGTACTTCTTCCTGCACGTTGGTAATGTTGAATCGATCGTGAATAACGTCAGCAGTAAACACAACCGATTCCAACAAGCCCATTTGGCGTTTAAACTCTATGTATTGTTGCTGCTGGTCTTCAACACTTTGAGAGGTTTTTATCTGGTCAAGCAACTGCTGTTGTTCGGTAAGAATATAATGCAGAGTTAAAACAGAACGGGCGTTGGATTGTTCACTATTCAGTTGGTGAACGATTTGTTTATTGTTGACAAGATTATTAACCCAAAGACCAACAAACGCTGCCAATAGCAGCAGCATAGTTGCAAAACCGGATGTTACTAGAGTCTTGGATCGGAACGTCTTTAAATCAATCACAATCCGCCGCCGTCATTTTTGTCAGTTGTACACTTATTACTCTTTGTCACTATTATTTATTTTTCGTCATATCCTCTCGTGACTTTAATATTGTTTTTAGTGTTATTTTCGATTTTAGAGGATAAATAATGTTCTTAAGTATAGCAGGCAATCTGCTGAGGCTATTTGTTAGCCAAAATATTTACAATTTGGATACAAACAGGCCGCAACTCGTTGTTTTATATTCCCTTATCACGAAATCTGTATACTTTTTCACCCTTACGCATTTACCGCCAATTGCGCGCATTCTTTTTAACTATCAACGGGGGGTCCAGCATTTGGTTTACACAGCTTTATCACTATTCGCTCACTCCTGTTCTCGAAATCTATGAACACCAGCAGAACAGCAAGCGATTGCGCACAAAAAAAAGCGAGTCCTGTTAGAGGACTCGCTTTCAGATAGTTTGTTACACCCTTGTGAGGATAACTGCTTTTAATTAATCACATGCGTGGCTTTTGCTCAAGCTCCTCGGCGGAAGCTTTCACGAAACCATAGCTCGCATAGATGTTTTGTGCATCATCAGTCTTCAGGTAATCAAGATAACGTTGCGCGTTTTCCTGGTTACGACCTTTTTTCAGGATACCGATGGCATAACCTACTTTACTGCCCTGGTTGTACTTGTCATCGATCGGAACACCATCAATTGCACGGTTGTGTTTTTTCGCTTCAATAACCTCTGTAGTCCACACGATTCCTACGTCAGCTTCGCCGTCTTCAATACGCTGAGGTGTTTCACGATGATGGCGCGAAGTGAACCAGGTTTTACCGGGAACAGCC
>NZ_CDLKIE010000207.1:0-3863 GCF_975902315.1 Kaarinaea lacus
CCGGTGTAAATACAGCTTTTCATTGGCCTGTGTCCGTTTAAAATGTTCAATAGCGTTCAATGCGCTTACTACACCATCTTCGTGAAAGCCATTTCGCCAGTAAGCACCGCAAAAATAGGTGTTACGCGGACCATTGATGCGCTCTTGCTGGGACTGTGCTTCCATTCCTTTGAGGGTGAACATGGGATGATCATAGTCAATCCGTTTAATGATCTTTTTCGGATCTATGGCGTCGGTATTGTTCAGTGTGACGCAAAAAGTATGCTTTGACTTGATGTTTTGCAGAATATTCATGTTATATGTTAACGCTACACGATCCTGATTTTCTTTGAGGATATGATAATTCCAGGCCGCCCAGGCCAGGCGTTTTTCAGGTAACACATTAGTGTCAGTATGCAGTATTGCCTCATTACGCTGATAAGGTATGGAGCCCAGAATATTTGACTCATCGCGTGTGGGGTCAGCGAGCATTCTCAGCGCCTGGTCGCTATGGCAGGCCATAAATACACTGTCGAACTTCATGGCTTCTGCACCGTAAGGCTTAATCAGTACCTGGTTGTCAAAACGTTTTACCCATTCAACGGGGGTGTTTAGTCGAATGCGATCTCGAAAACCATGAGTGAGTTTCTCCACATAATTCCTGGATCCGTTCTTTATGACATACCAGGTAGGCCGGTCGTTGATGTTCAACATACCGTGGTTGTTGAAAAAACGAATAAAAAAGTATGCGGGGAATTCCATCATTTTGTCAGGCGCCGATGACCAGATCGCGGCGCCCATGGGTATGATATAATGATGAATAAATTCGTTGGAGTATTGATTGTGTTGTAAATATTGACCCAAAGTATAATCAGTATTTTTCTGATAGAGCACCTGCTTTGCCTGTTCGTTGAAGCGAAGAATGTCACGGATCATGCGATAGAATGAGGGCTTTAGCAGGTTGCGGCGTTGGGCAAACAGACTGTTCAGGGTGGTCCCGTTATACTCCAGGCCATTACGCTCGCTCTTAACACTGAAGCTCATATTGCTCGGCTCAATTTCAACAGCTAGCTCTATGAGTAATTCAACAAAGTTGGGGTAAGTCCAGTGGTTGAACACGATAAACCCGGTATCAATATTGTGTTGTTCGTTATCAATATCAATCTTATGGGTATGCGTGTGTCCGCCAATATAATCATTAGCTTCAAACACGGTTATATCTGCATGCTTGTGTAATTTATAAGCCGCGACGTTACCGGCAATACCAGTACCAATAATTGCGATTTTCATGATTGTCTCACTGTGTTTAACATTAAACGGGTATAGAGGCCGCTCGGTAAGAAAGAGAGAAATTTATAGGTACAGCTAAATGCTTTGGGGAAATGAATTTCTGGTGTTCGTTTCTCAATGCCGTCAACGATAATTTTTGCGGCTTCGTCCACTTCGATACGCATGGGCATGGGAAAATCATTCTTGTCCGTGAGGGGAGTGCGGACAAACCCCGGGCAAACGGTAAACACATCAATGTTTTCCTGCTTCAGGTGAATGCGTAAAGCTTGCAGCATATTTCGGATAGCGGCCTTGGAGGCGCCGTAGGCCTCCGCCCGGGGAATACCTGCAAAAGAGACAGTGCTGCTCATCCCTCCCAGCTGCGCGGTCGTCGAATTTCGCAGCAACGGCAACACTGCCTCTATTCCGTAGACCATGCTCATAAAGTTGGTCTTTATTGTTCGCTCAAAGATGTCTGAATCAAAGTTTTTAATATCGATGTATTCTGCGGTGCCGGCGTTAAAAAAAGCGATGTCCAGTCCACCCCAGTGTTCTTCAATACGCTTAACGGCGGACATGTTCTGGGATTTGATCGTCACGTCCAACGGAACAACGAACGTATTCTCTTTCCCCATCTCATCTGCGATATTGTGGAGCAGTGGCTGGTTTCGCGCGCTAATGGCGACTTTCGCGCCGCGTTTTGCCAGCTCCATGGCGACGGCTTTTCCAATGCCGGAAGAAGCACCGGTAATCCAGACACGTTTGTCTTCGAAATGGTTGCTTTTGGCCATGTTTATACCTGTCCTTTAATATATTTAATGACAGATCCGACAACGGGGATATTCTCGTAAATCATTTTGCCTGCATCGAAATAGTCTCTATGAAAATAAATTTTGTCATCAAAGCGTATTTGCGTGCTTCCCGGAACCTCAATGGTTTTACTGGATAAACTACGGTGTCGAAAAGTCATATTCCATACGATCAATGCAGAAGAGGGCTTTGAATATACTTCGCCAAATTCAAAGTCGCAGCTTTCAAGGTTTTCATACAATTTTGAAAAATATTCCATTAACGTTGGCAGGCCACGTATTTCGTGAAATGGATCAACAAAAGTGACATTGTCGTCGTAAATGGTATCCACCAGGCTAATATTGCTTGCGTCCAGGTTCCCATAAACGGACTTAAAATTATCAATAATCGTATTCATGATGGCTTCTCAGCTTTAACCAGGCGTGTATTTTTTAGCTCTATGGGAACCGATTTCAGATCCCATATAATTCCCGTCCACGCAAGAAACCGCAGAAAGTAATAAGTCATATCAACTTCCCACCAGAAAAATCCCTGGCTGGCTGATCCGGGAAAGTGGTGGTGATTGTTGTGCCAGCCTTCGCCGCAGGTGATCAGGGCGATTAAAAAACTGTTACGGCTATCGTCCCTGGTGTTGTAACGCCGTTTACCGAATTTATGAGCCAGGCTATTAACGGTATAAGTGGCGTGATAAAGAATCACGGTAGAGATGAAGAATCCCCATATTAATAGTTGACTGCCATTGGTATTCAGGGAAGGGGCAACCGAAGCCAGTAGTTCTCCAACGGCGTATAAACCAGTGGCAAGCATGACTGGCACTATGGCATCAAATCGATCCAGCCAGATGAGTTCCCTGAACTTAACCAGGTCTGGAACACGTTGCAGTTTCGGGGGGAAGTTACTGTTTTCAGTAAACCAGCCCATGTGGCTCCATAAAAATCCATGTTGTCTGGGCGAATGTACATCTTCGTGATCGTCTGAATGGATATGGTGATGTCGATGATGAGACGCCCACCATAGTGGACCTCGCTGGGCGGCCGAAGCACCGAGTACGGCAAAAATAAACTGAGCGATGCGAGATGTTTTAAAACTTTTATGCGAAAAATAACGATGGTAGAAACCGGTAATCGCCAGCATACGCAGGAAATACAGGGCAAATGCCGTCACTACTGCGACTGGACTCCAGCCAACCCATAGAACACCCAGGCACATCACATGTATAAAAAGAAACGGTACTACTCTGAGCCAGTCGACCTGTTTTTTACTACCATTTTCGGTGGATACATTTACCTGGGATACCTGGGAGTGCGAGTCTATCCATTGCAATAATTTACCCGCGGTAGTCGCCAGCAAATTATTCGGTGTTTGCATCGTTGATGCGTTCTGTTTCACGTCTTGTTCCTTATAGGGTCGCTGAAGTTAAGTGGCCAATGCGACTCACTTCGGGCATGTTAAATGGGTTACTATCCCTGGTCATGGATTTCCCCGATCCCGGCTTGATAAATACCAGAATCACTTCTCCCACGTTGATACCAAACTTGCTCATTACTGAACGATTAATCACGGTGCTGTCATCAATCAGGTACATCCAGTCGTCGAACTGTACGTGATAAATGTCATCATCCACTTCGAGCGCCAGGGTGTATTGCCAGCGCAAGGCATGTCCGTAAGCAACGCCGGTTGCCTGGCCTATGACATCATCAGCCGTGCCGGTGTAATTGTGTTCGTCAATTCTGGATAGTTTCCAGATGCGCCGTTGAGTAGTGCCATCGGAATAAGTGAAATGTTCGTCCAGCGTGCCGTTGTTA
>NZ_CDLKIE010000208.1:0-6944 GCF_975902315.1 Kaarinaea lacus
GCTTACCCGCACCTCGCCGAAAATCCAGTGCATTTAGCCGCTCCTGCGCTACAGGAACTGTGCGCCATGGAATGGGACCAGGGTAACGAGTTTTTTCCGGCAACCACTTTTCAGGTTTCCAATATACAGGCAGGTACCGGTGCAAGTAATGTCATACCGGGTGAACTGGAGGTATGGTTTAATTTTCGCTTCTCGACAGAAGTAACCGATAGCCAGTTACAAAGCGCAGTTGAGTCCATTCTCGACAAGCATCAATTGAAATATGAATTGCAATGGACCCTATCGGGACAGCCTTTTCTGACCTCAGCCGGCGAACTGGTTGATGCCGCTAAAGCTGCTATCAAAGAAGTCGCGGGCATTGACACGGAATTGTCGACATCAGGCGGGACTTCTGACGGGCGTTTTATTGCGCCTACCGGTGCACAAGTACTTGAGCTTGGTCCAAGCAATGCCACGATTCATAAAATCAACGAATGTGTCAAGGCAGATGACCTCGACAAGCTATCCAGCATGTATGAACGTATTCTGGAAAAACTGTTAACCTGACCTACAGCCCTGGTTAGCCGTTATGGCTTAGGCGCGCTAGCAATCGAAAGTCTGTTGTCATGATTACCCAAAGCTCGTTCAAACCTTCTTTACTCCTTCGGAATCGCCATACGCAGACGATTTTGCCCTTTTTTCTCAAGGCAAATAATAACATCCCTTATCAAAAGCAGCGCCTGGAACTACCCGATGGCGATTTCGTGGATGTCTTCTGGTGTGATAGCCAGCCAACATCGGAACAGTCCTCGTTACCTGAATTACAACCTGTTGCCATTGTATTACACGGCATGGGTGGTTGTTTTCAATCTCATTACATTCCCGGGATGATCAGGACCTTGCTCAATCAAGGTTATCGTGTGGCGTTTCTGCATGCACGCGGTTGCAGTGGTGAAGCAAACCGATTACCAACAACCTTTCATGCCGCTGATACAAGTGAACTGGATTATCTGGTCCACACCATCAAACAACAATATCCCGCTACGTCAATCTCGGCGGTAGGCTTTTCACTGGGCGGCAGTATACTGCTAAAGTGGCTGGCTGAGACTAACAATAAGAATTTATTAACAGGCGCAGTCGCTTTATCAGTACCGTTTGATTTGTCAGCCACCGCAGACGCGATTAATACAGGATTTTCACGAGCCTACCAGGCTTATCTGCTCAATCGACTCAAATCCCTGGCCATTGAAAAACTGCGTAACCACCCCGCACCACTTAACAGACATCAAATAAAGGCAATTAAAACTTTAAGAGAATACGATAATTTAATGACGGCTCCCATCAATGGCTTTGGCAATGTTGACAACTACTATGCCACGGCCAGTTGCAAACAGTATCTTCATGGAATTCAAACGCCCACATTAATCCTGCATGCCAGAGATGATCCATTCGTACCAGCTGATTCCATCCCGAACAACGATCAACTTTCGAAGAGCATCACTTTAGAGATTGCCGATTACGGAGGTCACGTGGGATTTGTTAGCAAGTTTACAAACCGAAGCAAGCGCTATTTTGATTGGCGAACACCCCAGTTTCTCAATGACTATTCTGGTAAGCCTGGGGCATTATGAAGAATGCGCTGACTGATTCCCAATAATGTCTTTTTACACTTGAAATTTTCCCCTGAAATTACTTCACTTATTACTATGCCTGCAATACAGAAGATCCAGCATGAATCAGTCGACAGTTTCCCCTATATCCTGATTGTTGCTATTTGCCTGTCAGCGATTATAGCCTGCTCCAGTAAAACACCCCCTCTCAACAAACTCTCAAGCGATGCAGTAGTTGTGGCTTTTGGTGATAGCCTTACCTATGGCACCGGGGCAAAAGATGATGAAGCCTATCCGGCACAATTATCTGACCTGATTCAACGAGAGGTCATCAACGAAGGCAGGCCCGGCGAATTAAGCGCTGATGGTTTAAGGCGTCTACCCGCGGTATTAGATGAGCACCAGCCCGAGCTACTCATCCTTTGCCATGGCGGCAACGACATGCTGCGCAAGAAAAATACCCAGTCCATAGTGAATAACCTCAAAGCTATGATCGCAGAAGCAAAACGACGAGGTGTGCAGGTAATATTAATTGGTGTACCGGAACCTGCGCTGTTTCTACTGGAATCTGCACCGTTTTATTCCCAAATTGCAGCCAGTGAAAATATACCTTTTGAAGAAAACATACTGCCAGAAATAGAAAGTGATAATGCGTTGAAATCCGATACGATTCACCCCAATGCGGCCGGCTATCGTAAATTCGCCGAGGCAATTGCCAGGCTGTTAAGTCTGGCAGGCGCTGTTTAAGTAGCGGATATATTTAATCACATCTCTCACACCCGGTACTGCAATAGCTTTTCAAGCGGTTATCACCGTCGACAATATGTTATTCCTTAAATCAAACTGCTGAAAATTGCTGCTTAGTCTGCAACATTCTCGCGTTGTAGGCTAAAATGTAGGTAAGAAATGCTTATTTATTGAGTACTTACCCATTAACGCGTTGAGAACCACTCATCGATAATAAATATTGTGGAAAATAACAATGACAGAAGAAAACCGCCTGTTTAGCCGCATCCCTTTCGAAGCCATTGTGCACGTCACCAGTGTCGACGGTAGCTGGGATTGTGCGCTCATCGATATTTCGTTAAAAGGTTTATTGGTCAACAAGCCCGAAGGCTGGAGTGGTGTCATTGATGATCCGTTTTTAGTGGAACTGGATTTAAGCGGCAGTGATGCCAGTATTCGCATGGATGTATCGGTAGCGCACGTCGAAGATCAGCATATTGGTTTTCGCTGTGAACACATTGATCTGGACAGCATTACCCATTTACGCCGGCTGGTTGAACTTAATGTGGGCGACACCGATATCCTTAATCGCGAGCTTAATGCATTGGGTCGATAATTAGTTTATCGCACTATTCTGGAGTTTGTTTCTCATCGTGAATGGCCCGATCTGCAAAATAGGATTTCGCCAGTACCAGAAATCCGGCTGAAGAAATTCCCGCAGAACTAAACACCATACACATCACAACAATCTGGTATCTAACAGCCACCAATGGCGATACTCCCGATAATATCTGTCCCGTCATCATGCCAGGCAACGATACCAGCCCTACAGCGAATAACGAGTTTATAATGGGTATCATGGAAGCATGAAACGCGGTTTTGCGTGCCTTCTCATAATCGACACCGGTTTTTAATTCTGAATACAGTCGTTCTGCAGCCAGACTAACGGTGTTCATGGCATTGGCAAAAATCATCCCCGCCAACGGCACCATATAGCGGGGAGAATACCAGGGATCCAGAGTAAGTACTCCCTGCGTAATCACCAACAATGTAAATCCACCGCCCACACAAATAGCAATCAAGACATAATTTAATAATTTACGTCGATGTTCACCGACGACTCCCAGCGCTATCCAGCTTGATGCAACCACCATAATGACCAGGATACCCATTACTATCCAGGCGCTTTCGGCATTGAAAATAAAAACCAGCAGGTAACCAATGATCAACAACTGAATAAGCATGCGAACAATCGCATAAATTGCATTGCCGTAATTCATGTGCCATTTGACCAGTATCGCCAGGACAACGATCATCGGAATAAATGCAATCGAGAGATCGAGAATAGAAATATCTTGCATGGTGTTGTTTATTATTCCTGTATGAGTGGTTGACTACAGCCTCGTTAAAAAACAGGATTCATATCAGTCTTCGCAATGAAAAACCAATTATCCGCTTGCAACAACACTGACGATTTCCCACAATAAACGCGCGAGAATTTGAGGCATGTTAGCAAGTAATCCACTCAAAATGTTATAAAAATAGCAAAAAATTGATTTAGCTCGGTAAATCACAATGATTTTGCAGTAATAATAACTTTCGTCAGTTGGTCCAGTGAAATCCTGGACCTGAAGCTTACCAATCAGAGCAGTGTATTCAATGAAGCGGGTGTTTATATTTAATGCTTGACAGGACAAATTCAGCGACGGTCTCAGTCGCTCCGCCAGTCAGACTATTTAAAGGTGCGAACCGTTTGCGTATTGCCCTGGTGGGAATGCCCAACAGTGGTAAAAGCACGTTATTCAACGCTGTCGCCAGCACATCAGTACAAACCGGCGAACTGGAAGGTACACATCTCGCTTACGGTGAATGTCGCGTGCAAATCGGTTCCGACGAAGCGGATCTGATTGACCTACCCAGCATTCATACTCTGCATCATTTACAACATGATGACCTGATTGGGCTTAAATATCTATTGTGGGGCAATCAACGGCCCGTTGTATCGGCACATGAATCAAATCAGCCACCGGCTCCTTTTACAGCCCCTGATGTCATTATTCAGGTTGTAGATGCTACCGCACTGGCAAGCCATCTCGAACTCAGCCTGGAATTGTCGCAGTTAAGCCGGCCCACGGTGATCGCGCTCAATATGATGGACCAGGCCTGGGAAAAAGGCTTACATATAAACGTTAGAAGATTAAGTAAATTGCTCGGTGTACCTGTTGTTCCTACCACAGCTTTGATGGGTCATGGTATATCAGAACTTTTTAATATCGCTATCGAAACCGTTCGCAATAATGTCTGCCCCTTGCCACAGCCGGTTAACCAGCACATTCAGGATACTTTACAGCCACTAAGCAGTGCGCTGAACCAGTCAGACATTCACCAGGCTTTTCGGGTTTCACATTCATTTCTGTTACTGCAATTGGCTTCCGGCGATCCCTATTTTATCCACGAATTAAAACAGCACTTTCCAGATCAAACACCTCAATTATTGCAATTGCGGGAAACTGCCGAACACCAGTTACCGCGCTCTCTTGACGAAGAGCTACACGCTGACCGACATCATCAAGCGGCATCTATTTATGAAGCCGTCACCCGAATCGGTGCACCTCATGAAGGGAGTGGCTGGCGTTACTGGCTGGATGAGTTATTTCTCCATCCCCGTTGGGGACTGGCGGGTAGCCTGTTCGTTTTTGCTGCGGTGCTTTTTGTCGTGTTCGAGGTGAGCGCATGGCTGGACTCAATGACTGCGGCAAAACTGGTGGAATGGGCTTCTGTCTGGCAACCTGCCTCAACCAGCGGTGTGGTAGGTCGTGCGGTAGTTGATGGATTGATTGGCCTGATTGGTATCGTCATACCTTACATGATTCCACTGGTCATGTTGTTAGTCGCTCTGGAAGAATCCGGAATCATGCACCGCATTGCCTTTGTCGTCGACCGCTGGTTTCATCATCTTGGATTACACGGTGGCGTCGCGGTACCGTTCTTACTGGGCCTGGGTTGTAACGTACCCGCTCTGTCGGCAACCGCTACTGCCACGAAGGGTCGCGAACGTATTATCGCATCAGTGCTCGTCACCTTTGTGCCCTGCTCCGCACGATCAGCGGTGATTCTTGCGTTGGCCGGCAAATATCTCGGTGGCCTGGGTATCTTCGCGATATTCATAATTACCATGGCCGTAATTTCTGTCATGGGCCACCTGCTCAGTCGACATTTTAAAGAAAGCGGGCCGGGACAAATCCAGGAAATACCGGCATACGCATTACCGCAATGGCGTTCTATGTTGAGTAAAGCCTGGAACCGCACTCGTGACATTTTAACTATCGTCACACCTCTGCTGGTAGGAGGCAGTATTGTTCTGGCCTTACTTGGTCACTTTGGAGCAGACGCAATCATTAACACCGCGCTTACCCCAATCTCAAACTGGTGGTTAGGCTTGCCGGTTGTATTGGGGGTGCCGATCCTGTTTGGAATACTTCGAAAAGAACTTTCCTTACTGATGATTTACCAGGCACTGGGAACTTTCGAAGTTGGCCTGTATATGGACTGGGTGCAAATCCTGACTTTTCTTATCTTCCTTACCTTTTATTTTCCCTGTGTATCCACCTTCGCAGTTATGTTGAAAACCATTGGCACTAAACACGCTTTACTATCTGTGAGCCTTTCAGTACTGGTTGCATTGTTAGTCAGCGGTGTGATCCGACTCGTATTAGAAATTTCACGTTACCTTCTTGTTATCTAGTCAAATAATAGTCATGCTTGTTTTTCATCCAGCCGAAAAGCGAAAAATAGTCCAGTAAAACTCAGTGCACTCAATTCAGCAGTATTGAACAAATACTATACACCCAGTATTCACGTTAAATAATAACAATAACTTACACAACCCAACACGATATCACTTTATACAAACTCCTTATTTGAGATTGCCGCCAACATGTAAAATCGATGGGTGTAAGATGACAACCGCATAACGACATTACCGGCAATTAGTGACCGCTTAAAAAGCGTAAATACTCCCACTTTCCGCGCTACGATTTAGCGTATAATACTCATTCTTGTCTGCACGCTCAGTGTATTTGCTAGGACAGGATAATAACTGTGCTCGCAAAGTTTCACACAGTGATATAAGAATGAAACTGGCAGTTTGATACAGGTATATTTTTGATTGTAACGTTGGGAGTAGTAAAAATGATCGGGGGAGCGATAGCTATTCGCCTTCGGACGAAGCTAGTTTTTTTTGGTATCAGTCTGTTATTAATCGGTTGTACGGCGGGTAATCCCGGGGGAGAACTGGGAACCGCACCGGCCACCCCACAGGCAACTGGCCAGGCCGGCGATGGCAGCATCAGCCTGGACTGGCCCGACAATCCACAGGTAGCGTTCTACCAGGTCTATTGGTCAGCGGCCGGCAATGTGGGCAATGCCAGTCAAAAAATGAGTTATTCACCGGCCATGACACCGGGCCAGCAATGTGAAGACATTGAGGGCGAAGCCATTTGTATGCAAGCGGTCACTGATTCCCATTTCCAACTGGATGGTTTGAATAATGGTACTACCTACTATTTCAGCGTTGTCGCCTATAACGATGCCGGGCAAAGTCTTCCCTCAACCGACATTGCATTAACA
>NZ_CDLKIE010000209.1:0-4885 GCF_975902315.1 Kaarinaea lacus
AGTACAGGTGGCCGGAGGCGCTAAACTTCCAGTTACTTATTGGTAAATGTACTGGGTTAAAGGGACAAGCTCGATTGAATAATCACATGCATTTATTTTGTGTACAACACCGGGGGACAGGTATAGCGCTTCAGCGTCTTTGCAGGATTACATTATGTCTTATCCTGGCAGGAAGCTACAGTTTGCCGACAAATACCTTTGCCGAAGATAACGATTATTATTCTACCTGGGAACCCCAGCTCTCCGGCAAATACAAGCTCATATGGTTCTATAATACGAGAGAGGACTCCTATGCAAGACAGCCTAACAGAGTAGTAGTAAGCAATAAGGAATTTATTATTAATACGGATGTCAGGCCGCCAGTAGTAAACAGCGTATATTTAATGGAATATTCCAAGGTTAATGAAGGCGAAGCAGTGCTTGATATTGGAACCGGTTCCGGCCTTCACGCTATTTTTGCCGCAGAAAAAGCGCAACGCGTCGTCGCCACTGATATCTATAAACCTGCAATAGAAAATGCCAGAAGCAATGCGCAGTTAAATGGCGTTGCAGATAAAATAGATTTTCGTGTTGGTGATTTGTTTGAGCCAATCGGTGAGCATGAAAAATTCGATGTCTTTTTCGTAAACATTAACTTCCCTTTTCATGTCAATGATGACCGCCGTAATGCGCTTCATGAACGATTATTTTCTGAAGTCCATCAGTACATGAAGCCTAATGCACGTATCTACTTTCAAACCAGTTTTGTAAAAAATGTTCCCTATATTTATGACATGTTGAACCGTAACAATCTTCGTATCACGGAAATGCACATGGAGAATATGCCTGAAATAGAGCACGAGGCGCTTTTTATGTTAGTTCAGAGGCATTGAAGACTATAGAGTAATGGGGCGTATTAGTGGATTGCTCCCAATTAAAAATATTGAAAGGAAAGCTGGATTGTACTCTGTTCCTCTTTATTTCAGTACAAAAACATGAAAACCATATTAACTATTTTTATCGTGCTTTTTAGTCAGCAGGTGCTTTCTGTTGAAAATTTATCGCAAATAGACCATGTTGGAACATGGAATTCCCAATGGACAGTTATAGATGGAGAAAAACAAACGCTCACAATTTCACAGGATAAGTCTTCGGTATTTGTGCGAAATTTTAAAGATGGTAGCAAACAAGTGTTCGAGTCAAACAACATTGAGTATTTAGATGACCTGCTAATCATCAAGTACAGAAATAATAAAGGTGAATTGAATTGTAAGTTAGTTCTTTCGGGCTGGTATTCATACGGTAAATATATGTTTTATGGCACTATATACATGTATCATAAAGGCAAACTTTATAACGGACTAACAGTGTCATTAAAGCGTGTTAATCAAGGTGGCGAATAGAATCGCCGGGGCGACAAAATTCTTATTATTTTTATTTGAAAGGTAGTGATCCATGGATTTCGCTGATCGTTTCTGAGCGAAGCGTGGCGTTGTCATACATTGATTCAAACTTTGCGACTTCGGGATTATCATTGTCCTGAAACAAGTCGCTTACAAAGCCGTAAGCCAGTGATTGATACTTCAAGGCTGCAGTAAAGCTGCTGGCGTTATTTGGCCCGATGTCTATCTTGTAGGTAATAATATCGCTACCGGCGTTAAAATTCATATCGCCCATCGCGACTCCAACGACGCGGATGTCATCGGCCACACTGTTCTTGTCGAACCCTGTGGGTGGCAGGCGATTATCTTTCAGATAGCGTGCGGCACGAAGCAAGGTATAAGTAACATTACCATCTGTGTCACCCATAATCGGTTCATAAATTTGCACCTGGTTTTCTTGCGTGATTTCATCATAGTGTGGTTCATAGCGGTTCAAATCGGTATCTGCGTCAGCGCCCACAATACTGCCATCGGCATTGGTTTTACCGGATTCGAATATAATATTGTCAGCGCTATCTCGAACTACAAAGTGAATATAGACGCGTCGTGATGGGAAACTGGTTGGCAGTTTGTGACCGGAATGATTGTTGATGCGTAGTTGCACGGTCAGCTCGTTGTCGAGTAAATTTTGACTCACTACCTCAATGTCGGCGGCAGATTCCAGCATTGCGCGGGCTCGTAATATGCTTAAATCAAAACTCTCAGCGGTCACGGCTAAAGCATCTTTGTTGCGTGAAAGGATGTCTAACATTGCAGTGTTCGCACCCACCAGGGTATGGCGAGCAAAATTGTCACGCTGAGTGAGAAACTGGGGACGATTTGCGATTTTGACGCCATCTGTTTTAGGCATATGGCAGTCCTGGCAACTCCTGGCCGTCGGGCCAGAAGCAAACGAACTGTTCTCCCATTCCGAATAAACCATTTGTTCCGGAAATTCTGTTTCTGGCGTCGTACTCACTACTGTTCCTGAGCTGTCTACAAACGGAGTTTTCAGGTTGTGGCAGGTTGCACACAGTTCCGAACTGGCGATGTGTGCTGAATAGGTTGGACGAAATCCGCTATTCATTAACATTGGATTAACAGCGGGATCGGCGTATTGACCGAATGCGGTGCGCTCTGCACTGGTGCCTAGATCCACGATGCGATAGTTACCTGAGAAACCTGCGAGCGTACCTAGCGTTGCACTATTTTCAATCTGATGACAGACAGTACAACTTACGCCATCCATTGCGTTGTTGTAGTAGATATTTTCTGGATTCAAGAAGCCTTCATCAAACAACTCTATCGTAGAACCATGAAAACTGGCTTCAACGTTGGCCATTGGCGCATGACAACGAGAGCATTTGTCATCAAGTAAGGTTTTGTGCTGCGGATTACGCTGGATTTCACTGGCAACCTTCGCGCGCCAAAAGGGATCACGTGTTGAGTTTGCCATCATTGATGTAGACCAGTCTGATTCGA
Organism: Kaarinaea lacus; assembly: GCF_975902315.1. Lineage (NCBI taxonomy): Bacteria > Bacillati > Cyanobacteriota > Cyanophyceae > Nostocales > Nodulariaceae > Kaarinaea > Kaarinaea lacus. The sequence continues at coordinate 2,883 of NZ_CDLKIE010000209.1, forward strand.
TAGATACATTCAACATTGAGCCGTCGCTCAGGTTATTGTGGCAAAGGGCGCAATTGCCAGAACCGGAAAAATGCGTGGATGTGAAAGTAGCGTCGCTTATCGCTACCGCAAGCGGATCAGCGTTACTGCCTGTACCATCATTGGCAGGGACATCAGGTGCGGTTTCACCAGGTACGGTTTCATCTGGTAACGTCTCACCCGGTACGGTCACGTCCGGTGAGGTTTCTTCAACGATGCTGTCGTCAATTGTGCTGGTGGATGTGCCGCTGTGACTTCCGCCACAAGCCGTTGACAGCAAAATCAATATCATTAAAAACGCAATCACTGCACATCTTGTGTGCTGATTTGTTTCGATCTTCATAGGTTGTTTTACTCGTACGGTATGTAACCTGGCGGACAAAAGATGCTGATTTTTCTACGAAAATCCACCAATTTTAAGAATATTATATTATGCTAATATGTGGTGGTTAGAAAAGGCATCGGTAGGCAAGTTCACTTTTATTTGGCCTAAAGTAGCGCAAAATCTCTTCGCAACCCGATTCGTCAAAAAAAAGTATAAGCAAACCTCTATGGTTCTATCCCCTGTTTGCCAACTGGCACTATGTTGACATAACACAAAGACAAGCCGTCTGTTTCAAATCATTCTAACGCCAGGGATGACTATCTATCACAAAGGAATGCCTAATGCCTGATGGCGTAAAATCTGTTCTCTATGTCCGTTTGCCCTGCTGGAAGATCTATCCAGGCGGCGTTCTTTATGTGGCTGATTATATTCACAAAAAGAGGCCGGACATAAAACAGGAGATCCTCGACCTGGCCCTGGTTTCCTCTGCTCGTCGCAGACAGGTATTGAAGCAACGAATACAGCAATTACAGCCTGATGTAGTGGCTTTTTCCTGGCGCAACATGCAGTCTTTTGGGCCGCATCCGGAAGACGATGCGCTGGATGTGGTGATGAATTTTGATCATTCACCGAGCCTATGGCGACGCATCAAATCCGCTGTTAGTGCGTTTAGCATCATATTTGATTATTCCTACAGTCGTATTCGCAACTTTGCTTTTATGAAAATGGCGCGTCGCCTGTTACCCGATGCGAAAATTATTGTTGGCGGTACTGCTGTTTCTATCTTTGGCCAATATGTGGCGCAAAAGTGTCCTGTTAACAGCACGGTTGTGGTCGGTGAGGGTGAGCCCGCTATGCTGTCTATTGTCGATGGTGAGGAGTCTACCATTGGTGAGTGCTACTACAAGAATGCGCAGGGTGAGGTACGCTTTCACCATCGTAAGGAAAATTTTGATTTAAACAGTCTGACGGCTGTGGATTTTCAGTATATCGCATCCATATTTCCATCCTTCCATGAGTATCTTGATGACTATGTAGGCGTGCACACTAAACGCGGTTGTCCATACCAGTGTCATTTCTGTTTGTATAATCAAATAGAAGGGCACCAACAGCGTTATCGTGAGCCGATGGAAATTGTCAATGAAATTGAAGCGTTGAATAAAAATTATGGTGTCCGCAAAATCTGGTTCACCGATGCGCAGTTCTGTTCCACGAAACGGAGTACGCAACATGTAGAACAGATCCTGGACGAAATAATCCGGCGTAAACTGAAGATTGAATGGACCGGCTATCTTCGCCTGAATCATCTGACACCAGAACTTGCCGGTAAAATGCTACAAAGTGGCCTGGCTAGCCTGGACCTGTCGTTTACTGGCACCCAGGAAGTGATTAACAGTTTGACGTTGGGGTATTCGCTGGAGCAACAGATGCGAGCTTTTCAGATGTTCAAGGATGCCGGCTATACCAGACAGAAAGTGAAATTGTATATGCCGCTGAATGCGCCGGGTGAAACAGTGCAAACGCTGCTTAAAACTATTGATCGTATTAAAGAACTGTATAGTATGTTTGGCCGAGATAACGTGCTGCCTTTCATATTCTTCATCGGTATACAGCCTGGCACACCCATAGAACGCATGTTGATAGAGCAGGGTTACCTTAG
>NZ_CDLKIE010000210.1:0-18974 GCF_975902315.1 Kaarinaea lacus
CTGTTCCCCCTCCTCGAGCAGGATTTACAGCTTATCTGGGGGCGAAGAGTTCAGAGTGTATTTATTGGGGGTGGTACGCCAAGTGTTCTATCGCCAGAATTTTATGACCGAATGTTTTCGGAGTTGCGCGCGCGAGTGATGCTCAGTGCCAATGCTGAAATAACCATGGAGGCCAATCCAGGGACTATCGACTATGAGAAATTTAAAGGATTTCGTGAAACGGGCATTAACCGCTTATCAATAGGCGTCCAAAGCTTCTCAGACAAACATCTACAAATTCTGGGGCGTATACATAGTTCACATGAGGCATCGAATGCCTATGAGTTTGCCCGAAAAGCGGGGTTTGACAATATAAACCTGGATTTGATGTTTGGCTTGCCAACTCAGACAATCGAGCAGGCGCTTCAAGATGTTAACCAGGCTATGGCGCTGGCGCCAGAACATCTTTCGTATTACCAGTTAACCATAGAACCTAATACCTTTTACTATGCGCAGCCACCTCGTTTGCCGGAAATTGACCTGATCTTTCAAATGCAAAATGAAGCCCAGCAAATGATGGCAGATAACGGCTACATTCAATATGAAGTATCCGCATACGCAAGATTGAACAAACAGTGTAAGCATAATTGTAATTACTGGGAATTTGGTGACTATCTGGGAATTGGCGCCGGAGCGCACAGTAAGTTAACTGATGTGAATCAACAAAAAATTGTACGCCTTGTTAAAGAAAAGCATCCTCGTGAATACATTGATAAAGCGCTGAGCTCAGGAGTAACCATAAGCGAACAAGTGCTGAATCGAAAAGATCTGGCTATTGAGTTTATGATGAATGCGCTACGTTTATCTGCTGGATTTTCAGTATCATTGTTTCAGGAAAGGACAGGAATACCAATAACCGCTGTTGAATCAGCATTGCACAAAGCAGAGAGTCTAGGTCTTATCGAATGGGATATGAAATTAATTCGACCGACGGACAAGGGAAAATTATTTCTAAACGACCTGCTGGAGCTGTTTTTGCCTGGCGAAGACTAGGGTTTAAATTGTTTAACTCTCTGCTCTAAAACCTGTAACGACTGTTGAGATGGCGCCTTGGCATAACGAATCTGGTTGTACAGTTCGGTAATTTCATCTACCTGTGTCGCTATGTCGGTTCTTTTTGCAGCAACTCGTTGCGCAAATGTGCGAGCGGTTTCTGAGGGTGAATAACGAAAGCCTTTCCGGGCCAGTTTTTTACAAAAGCGTCTAAATAGCAAGTGGGCCTGATTTGGTTTGCGTATAGTATGGCCAGATAGATAGAGTGCTATGATCATGATAAATAACGCCAGGCTGCCAAATAGTATAAATGCCAGGCTACTCCAGGAAAAATTGCTTAAACCCAGGGAGTTGAAGAAAGATTGTTGTTTTTTAGGATTGTAACCAACAATCCAGTCATTCCAGCTGTGATTAACGTTGTCCCATAAGAATTTCATTTTTTGTATGGAATCGGCAAACCAGTGACCTGATAACGACTCACTGGTTGCTGAACGTCTAAACCGGTCGCGATACTGTGCCTGTTCGACGCGACTGGGCGGAATTACCGCGGTGGGATCAAATCGAACCCAACCCTTGCCTTCCAGCCAGACCTCACTCCAGGCATGAGCATCAGATTGCCGCACGATAAAATAATTTCCAATGGTATTCAACTCGCCACCCATATAACCCGTTACAATACGCGCAGGAATGCCGGCTGCCCGCATCAAAACAACGAAAGCGGATGCGTAGTGCTCGCAAAATCCTCTGCGTTCTTCAAATAAAAACTGATCTATGGGCCGATCCAGCATGGGAGGTGGATTGCGCGTGTAAAAAAAGGGCTTGCTACGAAAATGATTTAAAACCAGATCAACCATTTGTTGGTCATACGGTAAGTCTTCTTTTATCTGGTCCTGTAGATCCAGTACCAGCCGACGCGCTTTTGGTCCCACAAACTGTGGAATTTGTCGATAAACCCTGTTTTCCGGTGTTCCCTCAATGCCCAGTTTATAGTCCAGGTGTGACGTAACGCTGTAGCGCATCAGTTTCTTAACAGGTTCATCGGATATCAGTTCATAATTTTGTGTAAGGTAAGCGTTTGGGGGATACAGTGTTGGTAAATCTAATGCCAGAAGCCAATGCGCGTTGTGGGGTTCCAAAATGACCGAGTATTTAACAGCATCTTTGGTTTTAACTTGAGGGACTGGCGGTAACTCCGTGACCCATTGCTCGCCAAAGAACTTGCGCGAGTTGTTTGCCAGTTCCTGCCACATGAAACCGTCGTAATATGTAAATACAGGTCCTCTCCAGTAGAGTTTTGAAGGTTCAGGTATTTTGCCTTCAAATTCCACTCGAAAAGCAACCGATTCATCAAATGCGAGTTCAGTGATCTGTCCTGGTGCCATTGAGCTGGATAAGCCTGTTGAAGCAGAAGCTCCCTGTTCGGGTAATCCCCACAAAGGGCCTGACACCCGGGGAAACAGTAAGAATAAAAGCAGAGTTAAAGGAATAGCCTGGAACAGTAAGTTGATTCCGAGCCTGGCGCTTTTGTATTGTGAATTAAAACTTCGTTCAGTTCGATGGTAGGCGATTAACGACGTTGTTAGCAGAAATACCGCCGTAGTCATTAACAGTCCAATAGTGACAGACTGGTTAAATAAAAAGCCGGTGATAACTACAAAATAACCTAGAAATACAGCGACAAGAAAATCGCGCGGTGTGCCCATTTCCATCAGCTTTAAGCAAAGCATGGTGATCAGCAATGCAACGCCAGCATCCCGACCGAAAATGGTTTGATATCCATAGGTAATGCCTACAAATGTGGCTATAGCGAGGAGTGTGGCTAACCAGGATGGCGGCTGTCTGATATATTTTAACTCTATACTCAATCGCCAAAACAACAAACATCCAATGAACATTAATAACAGGTAAGATTGGTAAATAACATGGGGGGCGAGAATGAATGAGATACCTAATAATAACCAGAGTACTGCCGGATCTGCATGCTTGAAGCGTTGTATTATGTCGCTCACGTTGTGCCCTCACTAAACAGGGCCAGTGCTTTCAGGCATTTCTGTTTGTGCATGGGGCCAAGGCTGGGGGCAATACGGTTTCCTGGCAACCATAGTCCATAGTTCATTTCAGTTTTATCGGCTTCCAGTACCCACATAGCGACCTGGCTAAGATTTGTTTCTGTACTGGTTTTATCGAGAACGCGCCAATCCAGCCACAGTTCCTGTTCATTGTTGCCGCCAAATTTTTTGGTATGCAGACCTTGCTCCCTGGCATAGGCTTTCCAGTGTATATGGCCTAATGGATCGCCGGGGGTATAAGTATATAACCCGGCAAAATCATCTGATCCTTTGTGATAACCGCGCTGTTGTTGTTGTTCTTCGTTCCACTGAAAGGGCAGTTGTGAATCACCGCCAGGTTTGGGGTAGACAAGATAAGTATTCGTTAAACGTACATGAGACCAGGCGCGAAATAATCCCAGCGGAAATACAGAGCTAATGGTGATGCGTGGCACCTGGTGATTACCCCGGGAATGAGTTTTATAGGAAAGACTTACCGATGCCCAGCCGTCCTGTTCAACATCGCATGATTTTAGCTGGTCGTTGTCCAGTTCGACCTGTATCGCAAAGCGTTCAGAAAGTCCGCTATTATCCACAACGATCGGGATACTGATATTTTCCCCGCAAAATACCGGCGTGATATTACCAATAGAAATTTTCAATTGCAGAAGATTGCGATAGGTATACAGAATTGAAACTACTGAAACGCTGGCTAGCAAAAATGTCAGTAAATATCCCAGGCTATTGTTGTAGTTAATCGATCCTATTAACATGATGCCTAGAACAATGGCGAACAAAAAGCCTTGCCGGGTAGGCAAAATGAAAATTCGTCGTTGTGATAAATCTACCGGTGCATTAAAGGGGCCTTCGCCGACAAAAAAGCGATCCAGGTTTAGCTGTTCTAAGGGTAGCGATAGTTTTGAGAGCATGAATTAGGCCTGATCGCGTTAACTGCTACGGAATCGGTATCGCAAGTAGCTGCTCGGCAATGGAATCACTGCGAGTTTCGCTGGCATCTTTGGATAGTCGTAAACGGTGTGTTGCCACATGGGGTAGCACCGCCTGGATATCTTCTGGTAAGACATGATCCCTGCCTTCCATTAGCGCCCATGCTTTTGCGCTATGCAACAGGGCAAGGCCGCCACGCGGTGATAAGCCGAAGGCATAGTCTGTAGAGCGGCGTGTGAAATCAATTATAGACTGTAGGTAATCCAGCAAGTCATGGGAGGCATGAACCTCCTGTACCGTTGACTGAATAGAAAGCAATTCTTCTGTCGTTATACTGGCTTGCATGTCAGTAAGCAGGTCGCGCCGGTCTCGACCGGTAAATAAAGCGCGTTCTGCTTCGTGATTGGGGTAACCCAGGTTGATTTTCATCAGGAAACGATCCAGTTGTGATTCCGGTAATGGAAAAGTGCCGACCTGGTAGAAGGGATTTTGCGTAGCGATGACAAAAAATGGTTGTGGTAGTGGGCGTGTTGCGCCTTCGATACTAACCTGTTGTTCTTCCATGGCTTCGAGTAGCGCGCTTTGCGCTTTGGGTGTCGCCCGGTTAACTTCGTCAGCCAGGATCACCTGGGAGAAGATGGGGCCAGGATGGAAAGTAAAGCCATTGGTCTCCCGGTTGAAAACGGATACACCAAGAATATCAGCAGGTAACAAGTCACTGGTGAATTGAATCCGATTGTATTGCAGGCCCAGTATAGTCGCCATGACATGAGCCAGTGTGGTTTTTCCGACACCAGGCAGGTCTTCGATCAAAAGGTGACCGCGTGCAAACAGGCAGGCGAGCGCCAATCTTATCTCGTGGCGTTTGCCGAGGATCACCTGGCTGGCATTTTCTACGACATTATCAATAGAAGATTTGATGTTATCGATATCACTTTCTAAGTCTACTACTCTAACTTGTTGTTGTGCTTTCATATTATTACCCAGTATAGTTAATGCTCACTGTGTCAAAAACCATCCGTCCTCAAACACGTGTGAAGATGCATAATTCCTACCATGATCAGGTTGTTTAAAAGGTGATCCGCTTGGCATTTCCCTGATCCATTACTATCCAGCTGTGGGTACACCTGTAGGGAACGGAAAAACAGTATGGTTGGGCCAGATTGTGAGCTTGATCCTGTTACCACGGGCTACGAATAAAAAGGGGCCATCTGGCCCCTTTTTATTCGTTCTTCATGTTGGTGGAAGAGTGTATTTGGGTATGTTTGTCAGCCTATTGCATAGAGGACAGTATGACTGGATTCTTGAACTCCAGCTCCACGCGACGGTTCTCATCCCAGTCATTTTCGTCATGCATAGGCTGGTGTTCTCCAAAGCCGAATATTTTTAACTGGCCTTGTGATACGCCGAGATCAATTAGCAGGTCGTACACTGCCTGGGCCCGCTTCTCGCTAAGTTTTTGGTTGTACTGCTCTGTACCTCTGATATCAGCATGACCGTTGATTACTAATACCATGTCGGGATGGGCAATTAAAAACTCTGCATGTTGTTCAAGTTCAATGCGTTGATCATTCGCCAATTCATGTATGTCAGTGCCAAACTTGAGCAGGTTATTGGTCGGTAACTCAGGTGTTAAATTGTTTGTCTGGGTGGTCTGTTCCTGATTTTCAGTAGTTTGTTCCTGGTCTATGCTTGTATCACGAACCGGGTAAAGTTCTGCAACGGAAAGTTGAGTTTCATTGGGTGTATCGTAAGCGGTGGAAATATCCATCAGGTCATTCTCTGGTAAAGGGTGTTCGTAGCCAGAATAAGTGGCCAGGGATTTTTCTTCCACGCCTGGTTTAATGTCGCTACCCGCACAGCCAGCGAACAAGACAACGGGAAACGTGACTATAATCAGGTTTTCGATAAAACGTATTTTCCTGCGGTTCATGGTTGTTCTCCTCATTGTAGGTATCAGGTTAAAATCAATGCATTCATTAATATTTGCTTGATACTAATTAAAGGACAGAACTGTGGTTAACCAGGGTAGCAAATCTGTCAATGTGCAAAACAATTATGACTAAATATGGCGGGCACAAAAAAACGCGGTAATAACCGCGTTTTCAGCAATGGCAAAAACATATTATCAGCGAAAGCCTAAAAGGTTTGCGCTGAGATTTCCTAAATGACCTTGGAGTAAGCCTGCCTGGTTTGTTTTCGCAGATACTTATCGAACACCATGCAGATATTGCGAATCAATAAACGGCCATTCGGATTGACGATTATCTGATTGCTGTCAACGCTCAACAAACTATCGTTCTGCATAGTCTTAAGTTCTTCAAGCTCAGTGGCGAAGTATTCCTGGAACTTAACGCCGAATTCTTTTTCGATGGCGCTAAATTGCAATTCAAAATGACATATTAATTCCGAGATCACTTTTTGCCGTAGCAGGTCATCATCCGACAATGCCAGGCCGCGATAAATAGGCAACTGACCTGCATCGATTGCCTCGTAATATTGTTCCAGAGTTTTAACGTTCTGGCTGAATACATTTCCGACTTTGCCGATGGCGGTAATACCCAAAGCAATCAGGTCGCACTCGGCATGTGTGGAATAACCCTGAAAATTCCGGTATAGCTTGCCCTCGCGTTGCGCGACGGCGAGTTCATCATCCGGTTTGGCGAAGTGGTCCATGCCGATATATACATAATCCGCTGCCGTCAGCTTATCGATGGCCTGGTGCAATATTTCCAGTTTCTCCTGTGGTGAGGGCAGGTCCTCTTCGTTTATACGCCGTTGTGGTTTAAACATTTCCGGTAGGTGCGCATAGTTAAACACCGATAATCGGTCCGGGCTGAGTTCAATTATTCGATCCAGTGTGGTGTTGAAACTGGATACACTTTGAAACGGCAAACCATATATCAGGTCGACACTGATAGACTTGTAGCCTAGCTCTCGAGCACCGTTAATAGCAGCCATGGTTTGCGCTTCAGGCTGAATGCGGTTGACGGCCTTTTGTACTTTTGGATCAAAATCCTGAACACCCAGGCTGATGCGGTTAAATCCCAACTGGCGTAAGACTTTAAGTGTTTCACCGTCAATTTCCCGAGGGTCGATCTCAATCGAATACTCACCGCTGTCATCATCGTGCAGTTTGAAATGGCGGCGAGTTTCCGCCATCAGGGCCTGCATTTCTTCATGGCTAATAAAGGTAGGTGTGCCACCACCCCAGTGTAACTGGTCTACGGCACGATCATCATCGTACAGTTTCGCATGTAGCGCGATTTCCTGGTGCAGTCGCTCGAGATAGGGAGCAGCCCGATCCCGGAATTTGGTAACAACTTTATTGCAGCCACAAAAGAAACAGACTTTGCTGCAAAACGGAATGTGAAAATATAACGACAATGGACGAGGTTCGTTCTGGCGGTGAAGCAGGTTCGTGGCTTCTGCCGCCTGAATGTAATCCTGTGCTGTAAATTTTTCATGAAACTGGACCGCTGTGGGATACGAGGTATATCGCGGGCCGGCTTTGTCATATCGCTGTATGAGCGACTTGTCGAATTCTATGCTTGTACTGGACATGGAATAAAACTGCTCCTGTGTACCGCGCGGGGATGGTTTGCAACTTGTTGATAATAAAAGGATCTGGTGCTAGTGAGAGTTATTTCCGCCCACGCTCAACAATCAGCTTACACCAAGTTGTTTTTTTAGCATAGTCCGTTTGGGCTATTGTTGACCACAATCAAGTATTCGCTGAACGACAAAACTGGAAAATTTCCGGCACGGCAGGCAGCAGCTTGCAGCAAATTCGCTCGTGACACATAATGCGCGCTCCGCGACAGAAAATTCTTCTTTGGGTATGACAAAAGATATTCAAGCTTTACTGGAACAGCGCCTGGGGCACACTCATGCCCGGCAACGCCTCGGAATAGAGTCTGATAACCATAAAGTATTTGGTAAAGGGATAAATTTCTTCCACCCTGAAAACTGGTACAGCACCCATTCACTTATCAAACAGCTCATACGCCTGAGTGGTATGTATTCACGGGGTCAGCGTAACGCCTGTAACATCCAGGTAAAAGAGAATGTTCTGAAATTTCCAGGTTTGCCGAAGCAGTTTGACGGCTATACCATGTTGCACCTCAGCGACCTACACGTGGATATGTATGATGCTGCGACGGATGCGCTGATCGAAACGATAGACTCCTTAACTTACGATGTCTGCGTGTTAACGGGGGACTATCGCGCCCAGACTTTCGGTAAAATAAACGCCGCCATGTCGGGTATGAGAAGAGTGGCTGAAGCCATTGATACTCAAATGTTTGGCGTCCTGGGAAATCACGATAGTATTACGATGGTTCCTGAACTGGAGTCTTTCGGGATTCAGATGTTGCTCAATGAGTCGGTTGCGGTGACTCGCGAAAGTGAAACGTTCCATATTTCAGGTGTCGATGATGCGCACTATTTTCGTGTGGAGAACATTGAAAAAGCCACACAGGATATTCCGTCGGAAGCGGTTTCAGTTATGTTGTCGCATACCCCGGAAATCTATCGCCAGGTTGCACATGCTGGATTCGACCTGATGTTATCCGGCCATACACATGGTGGCCAGATTTGTTTACCCGGAGGAATACCGGTGACGCTGGATTCGAAATGTCCACGTTACATGGGTAAGGGAGCGTGGCGATATGGTGATATGCATGGTTATACGTCTGTGGGTTCCGGGACTTCGATTGTGAATGTTCGTTTTAACTGCCTGCCCGAAGTCACACTGCATCGGTTTTACACTGCCTGAAGCTGCGCAAGCTGCTTAGTAAAAACTGCAATTTTGCCCTTAATAAAAGCGTTAGGAAATTAAGGCACGAACTTTTGTGATCTGCAGGTTGGTTCCCGGAAATACCCGCCGTACACTACATAAATATCAATTACAAATAACGCTTCGCAGAAGCTATGCGGTTTAGTGATAAGTAGCTCAGTTTGTTGATTATTTCAGGCCATGGATGGCCAAATTATAGACAATAAGGGCGGTTGACATGCTATCCTTTAGGTCTACGTAATGTTAGGATTTTTCTTAACTATTGAATTAATAAAATAATGCATCTGGGGTTAGTGTAGTATTAACAAAGGGCTGTTACTGGGAATCAGTAGCGGCGTTTTATTGATCGGGCGTGTTCGTTGTGACTGATATTTCCATGGATAATTACCAACAATTTTTTGTCGATACCATTCCGTATCTAAGGCGCTTTGCCAGGGCGTACACAGGTGATGTGGTGAGTGGAGATCAATTAGTGGCTCGCTCCATTGAGTGTGCACATAGTCTGGTAAATTTTTTACAGGATGATACAGACATCGCTATATGGTTATTTTCCATTATGCACAATATTACGCTGGAAGAACGTAAAGAAACGGAAAATCACCCCGATGCTGGCGTGTTGGATATTGACGCAGCTGATATTAGTTTGCTGGATGAAATCGATCCGGAAGAAATTGACATCGTAACTGCGCTCTCTCATTTACCCGCAGAACAAAAAGAAGTATTCCTCCTGGTAAGTCTTGAACGGTTTACTTATGACGAAGCCAGCCAAATCCTGAATATACCTGTTGGCACCCTCATTCTTCGATTAAACAGCGCCAGAAAATTTCTCATCAAACGCTTACTAACAGACGAATTTGCCGAAATCAGAGCAGCGCAATAATGATAGTAGTATCCGATAAGTTGTCGACGGAAAGTTTTCATGCATTCATTGATGAGCAGCTTGATGATGAACAATATCTTCAAGTAGAAGAGCAGCTCGACGAGATACCGGAGAAAGTTGAAGAAATTCAACAGTGCCAGATTATTAATGAACGCTTGAGAGAAGTCTTCGATCCAATTGTTGAAGAGGAACTACCGCAAGATCTGTTTGAGTTGGCGTTATATGGCGTTATCAGTGAGCAAGAAGAAAGCCCACAAGATTTCCAGCAGTATGGCTATGAATATGATGAAGGACTGAATGCCATTACAGGATATGAAGAGGAAATTACGTCGCCCATGGATACTATGGGTTCGGCACTGGAACTACAGGATGAAGAATTTCTTGATGATAATGAGTTTGCAGATCTTGAAGCACTCAGTGGTCAGGAAGGTATGGCGGATTTTGATATCGATGCTATTCGCAATGATAGTAACAATATCATTCCAGATATTTTTGATAATGAAAATGAGCAAGCACAACAGGAGCTTGCAGCTTCTCAATCCCAGGCCCAGGCGTCTTCTATTGCAGATGACGATGCGATGCTTGATTCCATTGGATCCCTGTCTTTGGAGCCATTGGAAACCGAGGATATCAACTCTGGCGATGTGTCTGGAGTACAACTACAGGAGGAACCGAGTTCTGGCGCCGCGGTAGAGACTGGGGACATAGATAGTAGTATCGCCGGTATTGACGTTCCTGAACTGACGTTAGAACCAATAGCGCAAACTGAAGAAATTCAACCACAATCGGAATTTACAGCGCCGATCGAGAATACCGAAATAGTAGAGCAGGAAACAGAGCACTTAACAGAGCAACAAGCTGCCAAAGAAAAAGTGTTAGAAACCCTGAAAACGAGTGAAGATTTATCACTTGAAGCCCAGCAAACTGAGCAGGATGCCTCAGCGATCCAATTACCTGCCGATTCAGAACAGGTAGAGGAGCCAGAGAACATCGCTATGCCCGCCGCTTTGGACCAGGCAGAAGCGTCAGATAACATAGCGATACAGGCCGAGGAAGAAGAGCCAGATGAGTTACAACCGGCGGTAGAACAAGAAGACCAGACACGCCATGTTCTTGGTGGTATTGATCTTGATGAGTCACTTGCTAGTGAAAGCATTGCGCCTGAATCGGTAAGCGAGGATATCTGGAGCGAGCGACTCGCAGAATCGGTACAGGGTACGGAGACTGAGTCTGAACCTGGATCTGAGCAAATCCCCGTCACCGATCCGGAAGAAATCGAAAGCAAGCCAGCAGAACTTGCTTCTGAATCAATCCTTAGTACTCCGCACTCGCCTGAATATTCCATTGATGAAATTGCGGAACAACTGGATGAGATGCCCAATGGTGATTTTCCAAATAGTAATAGTAGTGTGCCGCAGGATGTGGTCGCTGAATTTTTTGCGGAAAACAAGGCGGATCCAGACTTCGAAGTCAGCGAAGTGGTGAAGCAATTTGAAGAGGTTTCTGATGAGTTTAGCCAGCATCATCACCAGGACCCCTTTGAAAGTCCGGTTACACACATCAAACAAAAAGCGGACGATGTGCTAAATGTTATTAATAATAAATTTTTCGCGCTTAAAAACAGTATCTTAAAGAAAGAAGAAGAACCGTTTCCGGATTTTAATCAAGCGCCATCATTTACCGCTGCTGCCACACCAGATAAATTTGCTGAGCATTCGAAAGTGAGGGATGTCAGTGAGGATAACGCTCCATTTGATATTGGTTTTGAAGAGGAAGTGATTGCGCCACCATCCTCGCAATTCGAGCAAGGCACTGATACGGAACCAGGCGAAACCCTGGCGCCATTCGACTTTGAAGTTGGCGTAGACGTAGAGCCAAAATCAGAGAACTTCACTCGTAAGATAGGTGATACATTAAGAAGTTACAAAGAAAAAATAGCCGAGCAGAAAGCAGCCGATTCAGGTGGCAGTGCTTTTGAGACTGGTAATATTGAAATTTCCCATAGCGTAGTACCGCATACCGAACCGCCCGAAGGATTTGCAAAGTACAAACAAATTGCTGTCGACGCCATTGAGAGAGTATCACCCGAGAATCGAATGACCATTGGTGGTGTCATTCTATTAGTTATCGGATTGGTAATTGGCGGGTCATCGGCTTCGTTAATTGAGTTGCCGTCCAGTGTAATATCCAGCGAAAAGATTGAGCAGCTGGCCATCGATGCTCATATTCTGTATACGCAACAGGATCAAAATTTTGCCGGAAATCCATCGACAAGTATCACTGAGTCTATGCAGTGGTTATCTGCGAGAATCGGAAGGCCTATACGACTTGCCGATGTACAACTGGTGGAATTCAATCATAAAAGAGCAATCGTTATGCCGACCATGGTAAGTTATGCGACGGCCAATATTTTTGAGAATGCAAACAACGAAAAAATCACGCTGTTTATTGCTGGTAATATCGACGGCGATTCGAATTTGCCGATGACTTGCCGGATTCCAACGGGTGTAGATGGCTTGTGTTCATGGGTAAAAGATTCCGTAAGCTACGTCGCCGTGGGAAATTTGTCCCTGTCCCGTGTGAGAGATTTTTCGCAGGCAATCGTGAACAAGCTTTGATTTTTCCAGTATCCCGTTAAGTTTTTCTTACTTTCCCAACTGTTTTTTCTGACGTTCTGTTTGATTTAAATCAACAAAGTATCGTGATTGCACCTACGTTACCGGGTGTTTTTTAGGTGCCTTGCTATATTAATGGGGTAGATGCTCTAAAAGGATAAACTACTCATATTAGTAATCATTATGCGATGCCAGCCCAGAGCAGATTTTATCTGCGAAGGTAAAACTCACATGGGATGTGAATTACCGGAGGGCGTATAGAAAGAGGTCCCATCAAAAGTAGTTAGTAAATGCAGACCGTTGGGGAAGTTGAGGGAAGTAACTCCAGGAAGTAGAAGTGATAAAACCTCTTTTTATACGCCTGAAGGTGAGATCAGGGCAGTCCTGACAGGAGGAAGCCATGATTATTTCAACCACAGATCCTATTTCTCTAACTGACGTGCAAAATCCGGAAACTCATCCCTTTGTTGTCGAAGGGGAGGGTGAGAACGCGTTGAAAATTTATTTTGAAAATGAAGAAAATAAAAATATTTATTTAGGCATTGATGTCGAACACCCAGGCGAAGATTTCGAGAATAACCTGGATAATCACGTATAGAAGAGTAGCAAAATCAAAGTTGCATAGAATGCGCGGTTGCCTGAAGGATAGTGGTATCCTTCATCCAGCCGCGTTTTTGTTTTCTATTATTTATTTGATTGGCCTTTTCTAAAACTTCAATCGTGGTGCCAGGCCTCTCTTTGACATTGAGGTAGATAGAGATACTGGAGGAGTGGACCAGTAGGCCGCCGCGATGTGGGTGTGGTGTAACAGAAATGTTGTTATAGAAAACCGTTTCTAGGTCAGGCCTCAGGTTTGCCTGTCCAGTCGGGATTGTTCCCAGGCATCAATCAGGGCTTTGAAACACAACTGCAGCATTTTTTCCGTAATGGGTATTTCTGCGCCTGATTCAGTAATGATTGATGCACCGTAAAAATCCGTTGGGGAACAATATTCAGCGGATGCTTCTTGTGTATTTTTACGCTGCTTCATTGCCGGTCTTCCTCACTCTGCGCTAAAAGCCATTATTCTATTTTAGTACTATATCTGGTGGGCATTACGAAATTGTGACCTTTATCTTGTGTTTTTGGTCAAAACTTTGTTGTTACATGACCGAATTAACAAAAATATTTTTCTGGTCGTAAACGCTGGACTTACAGCGAAATAATAGTTTGGCGATCGCCAATCTGCAGCGTACAATATGCGCTCAATTTAATAAAGATATCATAGGCTTATGCAGTATAAGGAAAATTTTGATGTAATCGTGGTTGGCGGTGGGCATGCCGGTACCGAAGCTGCCCTGGCTGCGGCACGGCTGGGCGCCAACACTTTGCTGCTTACCCACAACATTGAAACCCTGGGTCAAATGTCCTGTAATCCGGCCATTGGCGGTATTGGCAAAGGCCACCTGGTAAAGGAAATCGATGCCCTGGGCGGTGTCATGGCGCGCGCTATAGACTCTGCAGGGATCCAGTTTCGCCGTCTCAATGCACGCAAAGGCCCCGCAGTGCGTGCCACGCGAGCCCAGGCAGATCGCGTATTGTATAAGCAAGCTATTCGCTCCGTTCTGGAAAACCAGTCTAACCTGAAAATTTTTCAACAAGCTGTGGATGATCTGATCATTGAAGGAGAGCAGGTGGTCGGTGTTCGTACCCAAATGGGGCTGAGTTTTGCCGCACAAGCCGTGGTGCTGACTGTAGGTACTTTCCTGGCGGGAAGAATTCATATTGGATTGTCCAATCACGAAGGTGGCCGCGCCGGAGATCCACCTTCCAGTACCCTGGCGGCGCGGTTACGCGAATTACCGTTCCGGGTCGACCGTCTGAAAACCGGTACACCTCCCCGTATCGATGCGAGATCCATCGATTACAGTCAACTGGAAGAACAGCCGGGTGATGACCCGGTGCCAGTCTTTTCGTTTATAGGTAATCCAGGTGAACATCCGCGTCAGATCAGTTGCCATATTACCCACACCAATGAACGTACCCATGAGATAATCCGAAGCGGTATGGATCGTTCGCCGATGTTTACGGGAGTCATTGAAGGAACTGGTCCGCGCTATTGCCCATCCATTGAAGACAAGGTGGTGCGCTTTGCCGATAAAACATCACATCAGATTTTCGTGGAGCCTGAAGGTTTAACAACTCACGAAGTGTATCCTAACGGTATTTCTACCAGTCTACCTTTCGACGTGCAGTTTGAGTTAGTACGCTCCATGAAAGGATTTGAAAATGCCCATATAACTCGCCCAGGCTATGCCATCGAGTATGATTTTTTTGACCCGCGAGAATTAAAGCCATCGTTGGAGACCAAGCATATCAATGCATTGTTCTTTGCTGGGCAAATTAATGGAACTACCGGTTACGAAGAAGCCGCGGCACAGGGTTTAATCGCGGGATTAAATGCGGCATTGCAGACCAGGCAACAGGAGCCATGGTGGCCAAAACGGGATGAGGCTTACATCGGTGTACTGATTGACGACCTCATTACTCGCGGTACGCAAGAACCGTATCGCATGTTCACCAGCCGTGCGGAATACCGTTTATTATTGCGGGAAGACAATGCGGATCTTCGTTTAACACCGAAAGGTCGAGAGCTGGGTTCTGTTGACGATAACCGCTGGCTTGCCTTTGAACATAAACGGGAAGCGATAGCACAAGAACAGCAGCGACTTCACGATACCTTTTTGCGTCCCGGCCAGCTCGAAGATAAGGTAGTTGAAAAGGTGTTGGGCGGTCCTTTATCCCGCGAAGCAAGATTATCTGAATTACTGAAACGTCCAGTGGTTTCTTATAATAGTTTGATGTCGTTGCCTGGCCTGGAGAAAAGCGATGTGGATCCTGTGGTGGCCGAACAGGTAGAAATTCAGGCGAAGTACCAGGGTTATATTAGCCGGCAGCAGGAAGAAATTGAGCGTCATCGCCGCAATGAAACATTGGAGTTGCCAGAGAATCTGGATTATAGTTCGGTCAGCGGTTTGTCCAATGAGGTTCGGCAAAAACTGCAGCAACATCGGCCCGCAACAGTCGGCCAGGCATCCAGAATATCGGGGGTAACACCGGCGGCCATATCATTACTCCTGGTGCATTTGAAAAAACGCGCCAGTTAGCCAAATTTTAATCAAAATCTTATTTGTTTTTATTGTAATGTTGTAACGTTAGCATGGCTTGCGTTACTGAGTCAGGAAGTAGATCATTACGCGAAACTCCGGGAGGTCCACATGCGTATTAATAACATTCTCGCTGCTGTATTCACTGTTCTCTTGCTTTGTTTTGCTACAGTCAGCGTAGCAGGTGATAATGGTTTAATCAGTAAAAAAAGTAACTACAGTGTAAAAGAAACCATTGATCGCCTTGAAGACGTGTTAAAGAAAAAAGGAATCACGATCGCCTTGCGTTGGAGTCATAGCGACAAAGCCAATAAAGTGGATATTCCACTGCGTCCAACTGAGTTGCTGATTTTCGGTAATCCTAAGCTGGGTTCCAATTTTTTCACTAGCAAACAAACTTCAGGTATTGACTTACCGATGAAGGCGCTGGCTTGGGAAGATGAAAAAGGCCAGGTATGGCTAAGCTACAACGATCCGAATTACATCGCCAAGCGCCACGGAATCACTGATCGCGAAAAAGTTGCCAAGAAAATGACAGGCGCACTGGATAAGTTCACATCCGCAGCAACAGGCAATTAACTTTCCGGTAACCCGGTGCCAAAAGATTTAGCAGCACAGTTAAAACAAGGGCTTCAGTCGCTTCATCTCGAGTTGTCGGATGAACAGCAATCTACGCTGATTGCCTTTATAGTGTTGTTAAAAAAATGGAACCGGGTATACAACCTTACCGCGGTGCACGGTCTGCACCAGATGCTGAGCCGCCACATACTGGATAGTTTGTCTATTGCGCCTTACTTAAAGGGTGTGAGAGTGGTGGATGTCGGTGCTGGTGCAGGATTGCCGGGAATACCTCTGGCGATTGCCTATCCAGAGTTCCAGTTTGTATTAATTGATAGCAATCGTAAAAAAACCCGCTTTATGCAACAGGCCAAAACGGAATTGAGGCTCGATAACGTCGAAGTTGTCTGTGCACGAGCTGAAGATTTCAACACGAACGAATTGTTCGATTCGGTTATTTCACGAGCATTAAGTAGTTTATCCCAGATGGCATGCTGGACATCACATTTGTGTGCCGCAGATGGTGTCATACTTGCCATGAAAGGTAATTATCCGGAGGATGAAATTGCAGAATTAGCAAATTCATTTGAAATCAAAGCAGTGCATAAAATTAGTTACGCGGGGCTGGATGCTGATCGTTATCTCGTTGAAATTAAGCTCTCTAAATCGTGAAATCGGAATTAATTACACTAGGTAATCACCAAAAAAATGTGCGATGATACCTGCATTAATCTCAACTTTGGGTGGTCGTGAAACTATGGCAAAAATCATAGCTATCGCAAATCAGAAGGGTGGGGTTGGAAAGACCACGACAAGTGTGAATCTGGCCGCGTCATTAGCCGCTACGCGTCGTCGCGTTTTACTGATTGATATGGACCCTCAGGGCAACGCCACTATGGGGAGCGGTATCGACAAATCTGTCCTGTCCCATTCCAGTTACGACGTATTGATGGGTGAGGCCGAGATTGCAAGCACAATTGTGAGGGCAGAGGAGGCAGGATATGATTTGCTACCCTCGAACTCCGATTTAACCGCTGCCGAAGTTGAATTGCTCAGTATCAGTCATCGTGAACGGCAGCTAAATGTTGCCATTCAGCTCATCCAGGAAAATTACGACTATGTCATCATTGACTGCCCCCCATCGTTAAATATGTTGACCTTGAATGCATTGGTGGCAGCCCGTTCGGTGATTATTCCCATGCAGTGTGAATACTATGCATTGGAAGGTTTAACCGCTTTGGTAAATACCATCGAAGAAATTCGCAGTTCGTTGAATCCGTATCTCAAGATCGAAGGCCTGCTCCGTACTATGTACGATCCACGTAATCGCTTGTCATACGACGTCACGCAACAATTGCAACAGTACTTTGGTGATCGCCTGTATCGAACAGTGATCCCCAGAAATATTCGTTTGGCGGAAGCACCCAGTCATGGTGTTCCAGCACTGATTTATGATAAAACATCACGAGGTGCACAGGCATACCTGGCATTGGCGGGAGAGATCGTAAGGCGCGAACAAGATGTATCCCCAAGTCCGGCTCAAGTCTCAACTGTATAACTATAATTAAATAGATAGGTAAATAAAGTATGGTCGCAAAAAAGCGTGGTTTAGGACGCGGACTGGACGCATTATTGGGAGGGGGAGGCAAGACGCCAACAACAGCGGAAGCGGAACAACCAGCCACGATTGCCTCTGAATCCACCACGGAGCGTGCAGCAAACCAGGAGCACCCTCCAGCTGCCGGCGATTTAAGAGATTTACCCATTGATCTATGCCAACCCGGTAAATATCAACCCCGTACCGATATGCATCAGGAAAGTTTGCAGGATTTGGCAAACTCCATAAAAGCGCAAGGTGTTTTACAGCCCATTGTCGTCAGAAAGATAGATGGCGGCCGCTATGAAATCATTGCCGGCGAGCGTCGTTGGCGTGCTGCCCAGCTGGCGGAACTCCATGATGTGCCAGCAGTTATTCGCGATGTCCCTGATGAAGCTGCGATTGCCATGGCGCTCATCGAAAACATCCAGCGTGAAAATCTCAATCCCATTGAAGAAGCCAATGCCTTGCAGCGTCTCATTGAAGAGTTTGAGTTAACGCACCAGCAGGCTGCTGATGCGGTTGGTCGATCTCGGGCGGCAGTCAGTAATATATTGCGTTTATTGTCTCTAAATAAAGATGTACGCCTGTTACTGGAAAACGGCGATCTGGAAATGGGGCATGCTCGCGCCTTGTTAACACTGGAAGGCGAATTACAGAGTAAAACTGCGCGAGACGTGGTTGCGCGGGGTTTGTCGGTGCGTGAAACCGAGCAATTGGTGGGTCGGCTTCGCGAAACACCCGCCAAAAAGTCCAAGGCATCCGCTCAGACGGTGGACCCCAATATCCAGCGTTTGCAGGACGAGTTGGCCGATAAACTTGGTGCCAAGGTGGCTGTGCAACATGCCAACAGCGGTAAGGGTAAGCTGGTCGTTCACTACAACAGTCTGGATGAACTGGACGGCATTCTCGCTCATATCAAATAACCTTCTCCCGTGGCTGAATTTCAGATCAGCCACTTACATTCCATTCTTCGCTGATTACTTTAATTAGTCATTGCGCTTTAATACGGAGCGTATTTGCAATGCTAAAGCTTGTTTCATTTTGCGTGAATTTAGAGCAATCCAGCTAAAAAATCGTTTAAAGCCTGCAGGGTATAAACTGGATTAAGTCTTTAAAAAATGAATTGGTTTTTAGGGGCTTGTCCCTTGCTGAATGATTGCGTGAAAGGTATACTTCGCCCCTAATTTTTGGATGCGGCTGCGATGAAAAAAGCCAAAGGTCCGGGCCTGCTGTTAATCAGCGTGGGGTCATTGTTAACGTCAATGGTCGTTGCTGGTTTTTTGTTAGGGTATGGCGTTGACGTACTACTCGATACACAGCCAATCTTCTTGTTAAGTTTTGGACTTTTA
>NZ_CDLKIE010000211.1:0-3679 GCF_975902315.1 Kaarinaea lacus
ACTAATTCTGACCTGATTGCCTGTGTACTACAAATCGATAAACTTTTCCAAATTTAACCAGGCATAGTTTAACTGGACAATTCCATAATCGCATCAACACTACGAGCGTGAAAATGATGGACAGGCCGAAATTTCGCGCATTGGTTAAAAATCAACAAGTATTCTACGCAGCATTATCCTTCATCATTACAGACCAGTACATTACACTGTCTACTACAGTGATCTTTATACATGTTAATTGGAGTATTCTAAACAGGCCGTCTGATCCTGCTGAATAGCAGCGGAATTATCAGGCCACAAAAGTGAGGATAAATCGGTGATTACTTATTTTTACTGGTTAGTTGTTATCGCATTGATGGGTGCAGTGCTTTTTATCCTGGGAGGTAAATACCAGCAGTGGAAACCCGCGCTTATCTCCAGTGTCGTAATACTGGTTATTGGATTTGGTGCCTATTACTTCCATTTCCAGCAAATCTTTGTCAAACGTTATGGTGGTGTAATGACTATTAAAGTTCCTGCAGGTCAACTCCACATCGCAGCAACCTGGAAAGACGACAATCTATGGATAGAAAACTATGACCCTCAAACGAACACCTGCCACTTCAGCGAGTATTCACGCGGGAATTTACTGGAGGGGAAAGTAACTATTAAAGAATGTAATCCATTACATTACAAACAAAGCACAGTTACAAATATACCAGCAGAAAAACAATAGCGCGCTAATCTTTCCTATACATTCAAACATTATCATAACTATCTTGCATATTTATGTTCGGCTTGAAGCGGTAGTGAAAGCTTACAATGATAGGTTAAAAGACTAATACGAATTTTGAAGTGGACGCGTGTTGCATTCCATTAAATAGAAAACATATGCACTAATTTTCGTAAACAGGTACAACTCGCGTTGCACATTCTTCGTTACAGCGAATCAAAAATACTCATATTCAGCAAATAAGCAAAAATGAGATTAGAGAACAATTACTTCCTATAATTGCTTGTAAGTATTATTCCATAAATTTGACTTTTACTAATGCAGCTATGCATTTAAAAACTGGCTACAGCATGGTTGCAGGATTGGCGGTCAATTCAATGACGTAACCATCACTACCAGCTGAGGCTGCATTCGCTTCTCCTGTTGATGCAACAGATCCACCGGTACCACCGTTTCCGCCACACGCTCCGCCACCACCGCCGCCGGAGCTTTGCGCGATATTCACCGCTCCCGCTGTAGGATCTGACGCACCTGCCGAGCCTCCTGTTACGCTCACCGTGCCGGAATTATCAATAGTAGGGGCTATCATAACCACAATTCCGCCGCCACCGCCTCCGGCTGCGCCGTTGTTGGCCTGAAAACTACTCCCTGCACCACCGTTAGCTTCTATAGTAGCGCCGCTGGCGTTCGTAACCGAAGTTAGCGATGCCACAACGACAATACCTCCTCCGCCTCCACCGCCTTGACTACCACTAACGCCGTCTGCCGAGATCTGCCCATTGTTTATAATCGCTCCTCTGACCAAAATTTTCACCAATCCTCCACCAGAACCACTTGAGCCCGACTGGTGCGCGCTGCCTGCGCTGCCGCCAATTCGAAATCGATTCCAGGAAGAAACGGCCACGCTTTGAGGTATACCAACACTCTCAGCTCCTCCAACCAGGGTAATGGGGGTGGTGACAAAATCACGGGAAAAGCCGGGTTGGCCGGCCGGCGAGTATGCATCACCTGCTCCTGGCGAACGCATGCTGTAAGAACCCTGGGAATGAAGACCAAACACGCTATTATTACCTGCGGGCGCGACGGTTATAGTTCCGTCATTGGTAAAATCACCCGTGCAGCGGATCACGGTACCTGCAGAAACCATTAATGTAAATCCGGCAGCAATGGAGCAGTCGGTAAAATTGATATTTGCCGGGTTGCTGGAAACCCAATTCGAGTTAGCAGTTATGTTGAGAGTGCCGGCACTACCGTCACCTGCGAATAACGCACTGATTACCGCCAGATCAGCTAATGCGTTGTCCACACCGGAAATGTCAGTCGCGTTGTTTGATATATCGCTGGCATTGGTAGTAGTTCTTGCGTTATTGTCATTTACTTGAGTTTTTATTTCATTAAATTTGTCATTTAAGTCACTTGCGTTCAAAGTGTCTCCCGAACCAAATGAATTATCCGGGTAAGTTATTTCCCCCGCCTGTACTAGCCAGACTGCACCGCAAAAACATAGAATAAAAATTTTAATTCCTGTTCGTAACATATTATCTCTGATATTCATGTCACTACTCCTCCAGGTAGTTAATTATTAACCCAGGGTACAACCATCTAATATCGATTTATCTAATATACATTTTGAGTCTGCTGGATTCGTTCGCATACTCGAATGCATTTCTGCTAGATTTGTCAGTCCATCACTGTCAAAATCCTGATAAGAAAAATCTGTATCGATAAAAACATAGGGATGAGTAGAGCCTGCGATTACATCTATCCCCGCTGATGTCGCAGCACCAACCTGGTAGGGGCCTGCAAACACTGGATCTGTGTATTCAAACACGATGCTAAAAGTATGGGTGCCGGCCGCAACCTGAACGTCAATGGTTACTGATGCCGAGAGAGTATCTATAGTGCGGGAAATAGCAGCGGTTGAGCTACCATCGACAAATACACTGACTTCTAAAGTGCCTGTATCAGGCAAACCGGAAGCATCATATGGGCTGGTAATCGATACGGTGCCAGTGCTTGGGCCTCCACCACCCCCACCATTGGAACCAATAATAGTCAATAAACCCACTGTCCCGATCACAAGTAGAACCAATCCTCTGAGACCAGACTCGAATAGCTTTTCTATTTTCATGTGATATCCCTTTAATTTAATCCTGATGTTTTAAGGTCTATCGGTCCTAATTATTTTCTCATGCGCCAGAGCTACCAATAACTAAATGCACAAATCATTTTATTTTAAGCATAAACCTCAACAAACAACGTAAATTTGAAAGAGCGTAAAAGTAGTTATCAAAAAGCCAATATGTTTCTGACCATAAATGTTGCTCTTGTTGCTGGAATAGCAGAAATCGAGGGAATATAAGCTAATTCAGTAGATATATTATTAATTTATTCGTTATTTTCATTGACCTGCTTCAATAAAAAGTAACACTACCAACGATCAATTTTTTTTCTCGCTACAGGAAACTGAACAGTTGTCTAATCATTTTTACTGATTATATTGGCTTTTTTAGAAAGGATTAAAATGTTATTAGCAACCATCCAGGGCATTTATGAATTGTTAGTTGCTAATGAAGCGTTTTATTAGTGTTATATTTCAAGAAATATACTTACTAATTTTTATAGACAGTCTGACTATCACATTTGAGATAGGTGGTTTTATTAGCTAAGTAAGGAAATTGCTTATTAACAGGGAATAAAACCATATTCCCGGTTAGTAAATGGTTGCAAACAGTATGATCCGAAAAATGTGCCTGGGAATCATTCGGCTTGACGAAAATGTAGCGGTAGTGGGTATTGCGAGCCAGGAAGACTACATGCCTATTTTATCATGTACGGAATTTCACAAACTGGATTAATTCGTAGTTACGGACAATCTATATAAATGGAAAGTCTTTAAGCAGATATGGCGTTTCGCAACGGTAATCATCTCAACGCTATATCTGTCGTGTATAAAAAATACTTAAC
>NZ_CDLKIE010000212.1:0-4985 GCF_975902315.1 Kaarinaea lacus
CAAGCGACAAACCAACGCTGTTGGTTATCATTGCCGCCGCCAAGGACAGGAGTAATACCGTTAAAGTAAATAGCTCCTCTGACCGGGCTTTCGCCACCTCATGTAACAGGGAACCGATTACCCAACGCCCAATGATGAGCATTACGGAAAACACGATTGCCGTTTTTCCCAGCGATACAGATAAAGGCAACAACACCGAATCGGTACTTTCAACCGCAAGGATGGGAATCACCACTAGAAGAGGAATGACTGCCAGATCCTGAAACAACAATACCCCAACAGCCATATGACCATGGCGGGAGTTAAGCTCGAGTTGTTCTATGAGTTGCTTGGTGACGATTGCCGTGGAAGACATGGCCAGAATGGAACCAACGATAAACGCACTGTTGGGCGACAAACCCAGCCAATAGGCAATAAGACTAAATATTGCCGTGGTAACCGCAACTTGAGCAAAACCCAAACCAAATACAATACCTTTTAACAGCTTGAGTTTAGGGATAGAAAACTCAAGCCCTATGGTAAACATTAAAAACACAATCCCGAATTCGGCGAGAAACTTGATATCTTCAGTCGAAGGTATCCAGCCCAAAGCATTCGGACCAACTATGATTCCAACGATAAAATAGGATAATACTGGTGGTAGCCGCAGGCGTTTGAACATCGCCACGGCAATGACGGAACTCGCCAACAATATGATAACTTCGAGCAGAATCTTGTGTTCCATAGGGAACGCCATTCTAGTGCGATTAATTTCGGGTCATTTTTATCTGTTTCGATACACCCATCCCTGTCGTATAACATTCAGCCACAGGCAGAGCCATATAGTTAGAAGTTATTAACATCTAATTCCAGGCTATATACTCTTCGTAAACTAATATTCGTAAACTAATAAAAGTTATTGTTGTTAATAAATCAGTTTCAATTCGGCAAGGGAAACACAAATCCTGCTTTTTTTGATCCAGGTCAGCGAACTTTTTCAGAGTAGAAAAGAGAGAATGGAACCACCTTTGTTTCCCGATCCAGACCTATTACAGGAATATGGCAGACGTTCTGGATGTTCTATATGGTGATTCGGATTTGATTAAAATTATATCGCCGCCTGCCATTTATAAATAAATCCGCTGGAACCCGGTAATGTAAACCCACTGAAATAACCATCATGGGTCTCCAGAGCGGTAGGATCTAATTCAGAATTGTTCCCCTGGGGCGCAATATCGTTAACAGTGTTATGATCTGCAAGCTTGACCCATTTACCCGGTATCCCAAAATCTATATCGACCTGAACATCGTGGTTTTCATAATTCAACATCACCACCATGGTTTCATAGGCATCCCCATTGGCTTTAGTCCTCCAGCCGATGACCTTGCTACCACCACCGTTCTGGAACTCCATCCATGGAGCCAATACCCACTGGAATTGCCCGCTTGCATAGGGATCATCACCCGCAATTTTTAACCCTGGATAACGCTTACGTAAATTTATCAGGCGAGACGCCCACTGATAAAAACCCTGACTAGCGAGATCCTGCGGCCATCGTACATTGACAACATTGCGTGGACGATCGACATTAAACTCCTGCCCCATATAGATCATGGGCTCTCCCAGCGCCACCATTGTAGACATCAGCCCAAGCCTGCCTTTACGATTTTTTGCGTCGGGGTTATTTAATAGCGGATTAGATCCCACCTCAAACGGTACGCTGTTTTCATCATGGCTTTCACAGTAATTCACAACATTGTTGGTATGAGAGGCGAATTGTCCCTTACTGAAATAAAACATATCGCCTATATTGTCGGTGTTGTAGTGCCATGAATGCTCGTACTCACCTTCACGTAACAGCGCCTTACTTTTATCATGGAACTGGTCGCACCACTGGGCGTAACCATCGTAGCCATTGCGGTTTAAATCACGCTGATTGGGCAGATTTTCGGCGATAAGTATTACATCCGATTTAAAGCCCTTTAGCTCGGTCATTAAGCGTTGCAGGAAACCATGATCCATGTACTGTTGATGGGTCGCATCAAAACGAAATCCGTCGACATGATATTCCACGATCATTAATTTACAGGCATCAATCAGCAGATTTTGCACATCTTCTTTTTCCGTGGCCACCCGATTACCCCAGGGGGTTGCGCCACTAAAATACAGGCCGCCATCATTGCGTAGCGCTTCATTGGGATGCTCTAAAATAACCTGCCACAGAGGATTGAATTGATTGTCGGTATGGTTAAACACCTGATCCAGGATCATCGCCAAACCATGTTGGTGCGCGACATTTACCAGCTCGCGCAAATCATCAGGCTCACCAAAATCCCGCTCCACGGTGCAAAACAAGGATGGATTGTAACCCAGCGTTGTTGGACCTTGCATACTGGGAAATTCGGCCAGGGGCATCAGGGATAATGCCGTCACCCCCAGTTGGTCAAAGTATCCCTGTTTAATGCGGTCGCTGATTCCGGCAAACTTGCCATGGTGTTGTGCAGGAATGTCGGGGTCATCATCAGTAAATCCATGCACGCTGAGTTCATAAAGAATTAGATCCTGGGGATCAGGCGTTTTCCAATCCTGGTCTTGCCAGTTAAACTGGCCAGGATCAACAATTTTCGCGTTGTTGGTGGTAAAATCATTTACCAGCACCCTGGCATAGGGATCGGTTTGATAACGCATTGTCCTGTTTTTGTGATCACGCGGTACACCGCCCTGTATACAAAACTTGTATTCATCACCGCTCTTAGCTTTGTCGGTAACCACTAACCATATATTCGGCAAACCAAAATATCCCCGGTATAACTTCATTTCTATATATTGGTGCGGATCTTCGTTGGCATGCCCCGGCCGTTGCCAGTTATTAAAACTCCCCATCACATAAACCCGCGCGGCATTGGGGTGATACAAACCAAACAGAATCCTGCCGTCATCCAGCGATGTCGCACCCAGTCCGGATAAACCACCGCTGCCGGTAACATACGTTCCTGTTTTAAAATTAAATTGCTGTAAAAACTGTTCTGCGGAATCCAGCTCGGATTTTCGTGGCAATACATCGTAAACAAATGCCTTATCACCTTTACACCAAATTTTACCGGGAGTGAGCGTACCATTCATGCTTTGCGGATAGTAAGTGCGATTCAGACTATCATCTTCCCAGGGACCATCCTGACCTTCACCCTGTTTAAACTTAAAATGAAAGCGTGATTGCAGAACTTTGACTTCATAAATCAATCCGAATTCGTCATGCCCGGTTGGAGAAACATTATGCGTTATATCGGTGCCGTCGTACCAAAGCCAGAGATGAGGATTACTCAGTTTTAAGGCATTATCAAAATGAATAGTAATAGAATGCGGCATGGCGTGTCCCTCCCAGGAGCGGTTGCAATCATGACGGGAATAACTAACTGGATTGGTAATTATGGTTCAGGATTCATTACAGGCCAATGACATCTGGAACAAACTTTTTTGAACATTGATATGCACAAATATTACCCTTTA
The DNA here is from genome assembly GCF_975902315.1 of Kaarinaea lacus. NCBI lineage: Bacteria > Bacillati > Cyanobacteriota > Cyanophyceae > Nostocales > Nodulariaceae > Kaarinaea > Kaarinaea lacus. The sequence goes on from NZ_CDLKIE010000212.1 coordinate 3,488, forward strand.
AGAGCATCTGCAACTCACTTTGTTATGCTTCCTCCGGTGTGTATCGCGGTAACGAAAGCAGGTTATCACTAAGATTGCCATCACTGAAACAGCTTACGTAACAATCCTGTTTTAATAATGTTATGTAACAAACAGCTTAGCAAATAATAATTAATACGCAGTGACATACAAGCCAATCCAGGCCTGATAAAAACATTTAATGATATTAGTCAAATACAACATTAAAATTGCATCCATTTTTACTTTAGAACAGGCTGCATGCTGTTATGTTTATTTCGTTAATCTGGCAATTATGTTTCAATACGGGTATCTGATTCGCAATCTAACCAAACAGGATCAAAAATGAGTAGCAAACTAATGGTTTTACCGGCCCACGACTACAAAACTATTCGGCTTGTAAAGATTCCGGACGATTACGAAGAACACGAAGTGTTCCGTCATGTCACCGGTATTATCGCGGAGGTAGAGGAAAACGACTCTGACTATACCTGGGAAGACGTTCTGGCTGCGTTGGAAGACCGCGGTTTTGAGAATGTGGAGTTTATCCTGGGGCCTGCACTGGACTAAAGCGGGCGTGAACTTATTTTCTGTTCTGCCAGGCATGCCAGGCGGAAAAAATGCCATTGACGATTAATATCAAAGCAAACAGTTCAGCAAACTGTGGTAAGGCGTGTGCGAACCGATTTACCTGAGCATGTTGAAAATGCTGCGTCGGAAGCCAGTATTTCAATCCATAATAAACGACTCCCGCCAGGATCAGGTCAAACCACCAGGGTAATTTCAGCAGTATCTTGTAGCTGAGTTTTTTACGCGGCATGAGGTGAGATTACACCATGAATCTTAGGTTCATGAATCGTAGGGCAAAACCATCGGGTTGTGTATATTTTGCGACCATTTGATTCTCTACTTAACAACATACAGGCAAAACTTGCTCTAATATAATGATTTTTCCCATAAAAATTGACCCAGGATCAAACAAAGCCTACAGGATGTAGGCTAAACTTTGAAATAAAAGTTATGAATCCTTGCGATATTCAAGCCCTGAGCCCAAATAAGGATTGCATGGCTTGTTAAAGTGAATAACCGGTTTAGCGTGAATATTAAGACGCCAGTGTAAGAATTTAATAATGGAATCAATGCTAAACTTACAGCATAACTATAAATGAAGTTGGATAAAGTGTGAACAGTATTAACGATGACGTCATAGCAGCCCGGTTGTCAGTTTATATCGTTCAATTGTTGTTATTCAGATTGCCTAAGCATTTTACAGGATGATGAAAACGTCAGGTCTTATCGTTTTCATTTCAACTATCCAAGCACCGTTGACCTTTTGCAACGGAAGGTGTTTTTAGGATGTATGAATCATTCTATAAATTACACCCCACTCCCTTTCGGCTAACTCCCGATCCACACTTTTTCTTTGAAAGTGATACCCATAAACGTGGGCTAGCCTATCTAAGATTTGCGTTTTACCAACAGGAAGGATTTGTTGTCATCA
>NZ_CDLKIE010000213.1:0-5006 GCF_975902315.1 Kaarinaea lacus
GAAGCTTAACGCTTTTTGATTAATCTTAATAGATAAAAAGTAAGCACTTTATATAAATCTAGTAAATGTGTTTTAAAAAAGTATTTTCAAAAGAGAAGTTTAGTTGAATAAATTAATGGCTAGATATTATACGGAAGCATAGTTTAGACAGTTTCTAACAGGACAACAAACATCCTTCTACTTATGATTAATGACGGAACATATTAATAAAGACCAATAAAAACATAGGTTGCCACTAACAATACCCAAATTTGATAGTTCAAATTTTTGTAAAATATCCGGGCCAGACAAGCCCGGATATTTTCGCACATCGATTAAGGACGATTTATTCCATGCTTGGCCATAATAGTTGTAAACTCATCTGACTTGAATGCTTCAACCAGTTTTTCCTGTGCAGCTTTCTGCTTTTCATTCCAGTCGCCTTTAATTTTCACCACACTTAATACACCCACCTTGTTGCCCGGTAATGGTTGCGGTTTATCGGCCGTACCTCCCAAAGGTACAATTTCAAACTGGTCGGGAAACGCGCGGGTAAAGTAAAGTGCCAGGTGGTAAAAAATAAATCCGGCATCTGCATTACCTGAGTAAACTGCCCAGGGTTGTTCTCGATGCATAATACGTTTACCGGAAACCCAGCTGCATTTATTCTTACTACCTTCTTTCGTACTACAGCCCGTTTGGTCCGTATTAAAAATGCTGTTAAACAGTTTTTCCGCTGTCATGCCTTTGGGTGGGTTTTTGTCATTTTTGGCAATGTTATAGATCGACCCTGAAAAATTTCCGAATGAACCCGGTTCCATTTCAGGATTTGGTGTTACCAGTGTCACATCACTACGACCCAAATCCCAGACTGATTTAATGTTCTTTGGATTGCCTTTTTTGACCAGGATCACATTGCCGTTATTTTTCAGAAATTTGACAGGCTTTCCATCCGTCACACCCATTTTCGTCAACTTCTTCATTAACTTTCCAGGACCGGCAGCGACCTGTGGTTTACATCCCATATTCAGGTTGCCAAACTGCACCATGTCATTCGAGACTTGCTGGGGTGATATTGGTGGACTGGTTGTGTAATACCAGACCTTGATATCTAGATCTTTTACATAATCTTTCAAGTAAACGTCGTTCCACAACTCTTTCAAAGCCATGTGATAATTGCCGGCCGTACTTAGTACGATATCGCAGTTATTGACTTCACCATGTAAATCGGACAGACGATTTGCTGTAGGTTCTGTCAGATATGGATTGGCCTGTTTGAAATCTGCTGGCCATTCCAGTAAATCAGGCGAAACTATTACAGGACTCCCGGTAATCGTGGGAACCGCACCTGCCATTACCGCACTATTAATGAACAATCCAGCGGCCGCTGTTATAAAACCTGCTTTAATTTTATTACGTCTGTAAAAATTACCCATGCGCACAAATTGTCTCCTTATTATATATAAATGTCGCTAAGACTTTAATCCTTCACGACAAACGAATTATGTAAGTCGTCTGCATTTTATAATTGTGCAAAATTAAATAAAGTGAATTTTTCACATCTCGCCTAACAATCAATAGTCGAGCTCGGATATGTACCTTCCTGAAATATTGATCAATTGATCAGTTTGTCGCAAAACTCAATCAAATTCACGTTGCGTTTGTATACACAATACGCAATACATGTTGTTTTAACTCAAGCTGGTCTTACAAACTTCCCGGCAGGCCCATTGTCTTTACGCTTTATTTATTAACGAATTTATAGAATAATAAAAACTTAATAAGAACTATATCTTTCTCATCCTATGCGTTACAAAGTCGCCGCGATCATAGTCTCGTTGTTTTTTTTACCGACTATAGCGCTTTGCGACAATCACCTGGATCAACAGAACGAATCTGTTAATAGTAACGATAATACCTACTGGGTAGACCTGTTTCTTATAGGATTAGGCGGCATCAGTGATGGCGCAAGCCTGGCTGGTTATGGCTTGCGGGTGCGAAAACATCTGAAAGGGAGCTATTTTTTAACCGCGATGATTCACCGATCTCAGGAGTTTTGCCATCTCGGAGGTTGTGCAGTTGACACACAAGAGCAAAGAATAGATGTGAAAATAACTGAGCTAAATGTTGGTATCGGTTATTCAAAACGATACGGTATTTTCAACCTTTCTACTTCAGCTGGATTAGGTTATTTACGAGGAACCGCAGCAGTCAGTTGTGATGAGTTTGCCACTGAGGGATTGTTTGCTGATGACATCTGTGAAGAAAAAACGCTCGATAATGTAGCACTACCAATCGACATAAGTTTACTGTGGGGTCGATCTATGGCACTGGGGATGAATTTTCACTTTAATTTTAATTCAGTAAAGCGTTTTGGTCTTACCAGTTTTGTCTGGGCTTTTTGACTGCAATGTTAGTCACTTTATCCGAGGCCAATTCAGGAATTGGCCTCGAACACCAGCACTGTTTAAAACTATAGTATTACGCACCGGCAATTTTAGGTAGATTTTGCATTGATTGCTTGATCGCCTCTTCCGGATAGTCAAAATCATCCAGTTCACCAGCGAAGTAGCGATCGTAAGCCGCCATATCAAAATGGCCATGCCCGGATAAATTAAACAACAGCGTTTTACTTTCGCCACTTTGTTTACAACTCAATGCTTCATCAATACAGGCGCGAATAGCGTGATTGGATTCTGGCGCAGGTATAATACCCTCCGCCTTGGCAAAAGTGACACCCGCCTCGAAAGTAGCAACCTGTGGCACGGCCACAGCTTCAATCAAACCTTCATTATATAACTGGGACACCAGCGCAGAATCGCCATGATAACGCAGGCCACCGGCATGGATACCTGGCGGCATAAAGTCATGTCCTAGCGTATACATCTTCATCAGTGGTGTAAGACCCGCAGTATCGCCAAAATCATAGGCGTATTGACCTTTGGTTAAAGTCGGACACGATGTCGGCTCCACTGCCACCAGGCGTACTTCCTTACCGGCTGCTTTGTCGGCAAAGAATGGAAAGGCTATACCACCAAAATTAGAACCACCACCACAGGGAGCAAATACAACGTCGGGATAGTCACCCACTTTCTCCAGCTGTTTTTTAGCTTCAATGCCAATGACCGTTTGATGCGTCAATACATGATTCAATACAGAGCCCAATGAGTAATTGGTATCTTCGCGAGAGGCGGCCTCTTCCACTGCCTCGGAAATGGATATCCCCAGTGAACCTGGAGAATCAGGGTCGGCTGCAAGAATTTTTCGACCCGACTGTGTTAGTTCTGACGGACTTGCCAGCACTTCCGCACCCCAGGTTTGCATCATGGAGCGGCGAAAAGGTTTTTGCTCATAACTGACCTTCACCATGTAAACACGTACATCGATGCCAAACATTTGTCCGGCCAGCGCCAGTGATGAACCCCACTGTCCGGCACCCGTTTCGGTGGCGAGACGTTTGATACCGGCCTGCTGATTGTAATACGCCTGGGCAACCGCAGTATTGGGTTTGTGTGAACCGGCCGGGCTTACCCCTTCATACTTATAATAGATTTTCGCTGGCGTGCCGAGCATCTGTTCCAGACGATGGGCGCGGAATAAGGGACTGGGTCGCCACTGCCGGTATATCTCGCGTACCGGTTCCGGGATATCGATCCACCGCTCTGCAGAAACTTCCTGCTCTATTAACGCCATGGGAAATATTGCTGCCAGCGCTTCAGGACCAATTGGATTTCCATCCGGACCTAATGGTGGCGCGGGCGGATTCGGCATATCAGCAACGACGTTATACCACTGCCTGGGAATATCAGCTTCGTCGAGAAGGATCTTGACCTGAGACATATCAACCTCCCGGTGGTTAGGGTGTAATAGTTTTTATTGGGGAAATGACATTATGCGACTCGGTACTTAATGAGTAAACTATATTGTTGGACAATTACTGCGCGCTCGATGCAAGCTTCTCAGCAATTGATTGCTTTGTTCAAGTACTTCAAATTTCAATTTTTGATATTATCTAATCAGTTTACAGTCTGATTTAAATAACCCTGTTTCGTTACCGATTAAAACAATGAAAAAGCTTATTGCTGAACAAAAATCCGCCAGAATACACTCCATGGATATCAACAATGCATTCGATCTGGCTTTATATCAACTACCAGACGGCCATTATGAGCTTGTCGTATTTATGAAACTGCAATTCTTTTTTAAGCACAATGATCCACACTTCTGGGAAAGCCATGAAGAAGATCAATTCATCGAAGAATGGCAACGGGCCATTCATGATGTGTGGGGTAATAAAATTATTCACACCCTTCCAAAGGGAAGCACGGTGATGCTGATTTTCGACTTTCATATTCAAAAAGGTGGCTGGATGTATGATCACTGGGAAATTACTGTAACAAAAATCGGTACCGGTGAATTTAAAGTCAGTTTTGTCGAACCAGACTGGAACAACGTACATCTGGACAGTGAGGATTTTTCATTCGTAGGCAGACAGCGTGGGGCAATTCACGAGTTTGGTCATATGATTGGGCTGCCGGATGAATACCACCGTAGCCGACACGTTATTGATCCCAAAAGTATTATGCATAGTGGGGAAGAAATACGCGATCGACACTATGACCTTTTTACTGATTGGGTAGAACGAACCATCACAGCAAAACAGGTTGAAACCACTTAATGATCCCTCTTATTAATTTCACCTGTGATAGCTAACTTTTACTACATCCACCTGGACTACATCTTATGTTTAGCAAGGTATCAGTAATATGAATCTTGAATTAATCAGCTTTAAAATTTGCCCCTTTGTACAGCGTGCTGTCATTACGCTGCTCTACAAAAATATTCCTCATAAGATCAGCTATATCGATCTCTCTGCGCCGCCTGACTGGTTCAGGCAATTGTCACCGTTTGGTAAAGTGCCTATTCTAAAAGTTGATGATCAGCATGTGATATTTGAATCAGCCATCATCGATGAATATCTGGATGAAATGTGCCCTGGAAATTTGCTGCCCAGCGATGCATTGCAA
>NZ_CDLKIE010000214.1:0-7629 GCF_975902315.1 Kaarinaea lacus
AGGAGTATGAGCAAGCCTCAGTAGTTCTGGAAAAACTGCCGGGTGGTTCGGTGGATGCCAAGTTTGCGGAATATAACCTGGGTATTGCATTGTTCCGCGGCGGTCGGGAAATTGAAGGTGCGGAATATTTAGCAGCTGTAGGGCGCATGAATACCACTGATTCAGAATTGCTGACTCTGAAGGACAAAGCCAATCTTGCCCTGGGTTACGCATTGCTGGGCCAGGAAGAAACCAATAAAGCCCGCGCGTTTTTTCAGAAAGTTCGTTTGAAAGGACCCTACTCAAACAAGGCCTTGCTGGGCTTTGGCTGGTCCCATGCCATGAAAAAAGATTACGAAGCCGCCCTGTCATCCTGGCTGGAATTGCGATCACGAAAGAAGACAGACTCCGCGGTTTATGAATCAATGTTGGCGGTGGGTTATGCGCTGGAGCAGTTACAGGCCTATCCCCAGGCGATGCAGTCTTACCTGGAGGCAATTCAGTTATTCAAGGAAGAAATTGCACGACTGGATGTTGCCATACAGGAAATACAGACAGGAAAGTTAATGAATTACCTGGTGTCGCAGGCGCTGGGTGATGAGCGTGGCCAGTTAACTGAAGAGGGATTGTTAAGAGACGTGCCGGAATTCAGGTTTATAACGGCTATTGTCGCCGGACACCGGTTTAATGAAGCAATTAAAACTTTGCGGGACTTACGTTTAATGAAATCCAATCTGGAATATTGGCATACCGCATTACCCGCCTATGAAGACATGTTAAAACTGCGTCGCCAGGCTTATGAAGAACGTTTACCCAAGCTGATGCCGGAACAGGGCAAGTATCAGATAGCGGCATTTAAGGACGAGAGAAATCTCTATGAAGAAGAGTTCAAGCGCATAGTGCATGAACGTGATTTGGATTCTGTCGCCAGTGGCAAGGAAATCAAACTGCTGAATCGACTTGATAAAATAAAGTCGCGATTACAGAACGTGGGGCGCCAAATGGATGCCACTCAATATGGGAATTTAGAGTATAAATATAAACTCTATCGTGGTTTGCTCCACTGGGATATCAGTACCACATTCACTGAACGTGCGTGGAAACTTAAAAAAGGTTTGCGGCAACTCGATCGCGAGATTAAAAAAACAGAAGAACAACAAAGGCTCATTAGTACCGCCAAAACTCGTGCTCCCAGGGGATTTGAAGGGTATGGGCGACAAATCAAATCAATGAATTCAAAAATTAATAAATTACAAAAACAAATTGATAATGTTTACGGCTTGCAGCAGCAACAAGTGCAACAAATTATTGGTGAACAACTCGAATGGCTACGTGATCGTTTGGCAGAGTACCTTGATCAGGCGCAGTTTTCCATGGCGCGATTACAGGATCTGGCATCCGAGTAAAGGGCTTTTAATTTACCTGGCATGAATGAACTGGTGTATCGGATTAGTGAAATGAATATGTTACGCATCATTTTGATTACGGTAGTAAGCATTGTGATATTTTCCTGTGCCTCAGGAAACAAGCAGGGCATGGAAACACTGGGATCCCTGGAAAACCGCAAAGTAAAAATAAATCCTCAAGACCTGCCTTCTGCCAACAAGGTAGATGCCAAGAAACGCTATCAGGAATTTGCATTGTCCACTTCAAACCAGGAGTTGCGGGCTGCTGCGATGGAACGCCTGGCAGATATTCAGCTTGAAACCCAGCAGGATAACAAGATTCGCGATGCGGAATTAAAGGAAGCAGAAATGCGCGCCCGTAAAGGTGCTGATACTGCCGTTGTGGATACTACAAAATTCGGAGATTACGCTGACGTTGCTGCGCAGTATGAAAAATTAATTAAACGTTATCCCAATAGCAAGGATAATGAAAAAATATACTATCAATTGGCGCGGGCCTACGATCTGAGTGGTCAAAACAAAAAGTCACTCGCTATATTGACACGGTTGATGAAAGAATTTCCCGAGAACAAGCACGCAGAAGAAGTGCAGTTTCGCCGTGGTGAAATTTATTTTAGCTTGAATGACTTCAGGAATGCAGAACGTTCTTATGCCTATGTTTTGTCAAACAAGGATTCTCCTTATTACGAGCGTTCGCTTTATAAGCGTGGTTGGGCGTTGTTCAAGTTAAATGACCTGGAGCAGTCACGTTATTCATTCTACAAGCTTCTTGATATGCACTTTGAAAGTGGAAGGAACTATGCCAGTTTCAAGCGCAGTGAAAAAGAACTGGTCGATGACACCTTGCGCGTTGTTGGATTATCGTTTTCTTTTGAAGATGGCGTAAAATCATTAAAGCATTTTACCAGGGAGTACGGCGTACGTACCTATGAGCACCTTATTTATAAAGAACTGGGTGGGCTGTATTTAAAGCAGGAACGTATAGAAGATGCCGCGATTGTATTTGCGACTTATGCCGAAGTTTATCCTAACAGTCGCGAAGCGCCATTATTCCTTGTTGAAGTGATTAAGATTTATGAAAAAGGCGGGTACGCCAAGAAACTTTCTACGGCGAAAGCAGATTTTGTAACACGATATGCGATTGGAAAACCCTATTGGGCGCGCCACGATCGCTTTTTGCTGGAAGAACTTTCGCCATTTATAAAGGCCAACCTGGATGAACTGGCCCGTCATTACCACGCCAAGGCACAAAAATCCAAAAAGATCAGTGACTATCGTGTCGCGGCTCACTGGTATCGAGAATATGTCAGGTCTTTTCCTGCCGATGCAAAAGCACCGCAAATGAATTTCCTGCTTGCTGAAAACTTGCAGGAAACCAAAGAATATCTGGCAGCGGCCACTGAATACGAAAAAACAGCGTATAGCTATGCGCCTCACAAACAAAGTGCAGAGGCTGGGTATGCCGCTCTGTTAATGCATCAAAAAATACTGGGCACGCTCAAAGGTGATCAGCGTACTGCAAAGCGTCATGAAACTGTCGATAGCGCGCTGAGGTTTACCACGTCGTTTCCACAGGATAAGCGAACGCCGTCTGTAATGCTTAAGGCGGCTGAGGAGTTGTTAGATCTTAAGCGCGTGGGTGAAGCATCGCAGGTTGCTCAACAGGTAATAGAAATTGAGGGCAATAAAAAGAAATCGGATATAAAATTGTTGGCATCGGCATGGGCTATTGTTGCTACCGCGGAATTTGAATTGGGGAATTATGCGAATGCGGAACAGGCCAGTCTTGCCCGGTTACGCTTGAAGTTGCCCAAAGACAAGGATCGCCAAACTCATATCGATCGACTGGCGGCAGCAATTTATAAACAGGGCGAGCAGGCCAAGGCGGAAGGGAACTACATGAAAGCGGCCGATCAGTTTTTACGAATTGGTCAGGTCGCACCTTCTGCAGGTATCACGGCAAATGCGGTATATGACGCAGCCGCTGTTTATGCAGAGGCCGGTAACTGGAAAGGCACTATTGATGTGCTTAACAGTTTTCTTCGCAGTTACCCCGACCACAAATTCGCCGAGGGTGCTACCGAAAAACTGGCTTACGCCTATGAGCAGAACAACAACTGGTCTGCAGCAGCGGCTACCTATGACAAGTTGTATGGCGGCGAACAGGATCCGGAAAGGAAAAAAGCCATGCTTTGGCAGATGGCGGAGTTTTACGAAAAATCAGACGACAAAAAAAATGCACTGCGAATCTACGAACGCTATATAAAAGAATTTCCTGAACCCATGGACCAGGCAACGGAAGCTCGGCAGAAAGTTGCGGATTACTACAAGGGGTTTGGTGACACTGAAAAGCGCAACTACTGGTTAGCCGAAATTATTACTGCCAACGAAAAAGGTAAGTCAACGGAACGTACGCAATACCTGTCTGCCAAAGCGACGCTGGAATTAGCAGAACCGTCTTTTCACAGCTATCGCAATATCCATCTGGTCCAACCACTGAAGAAGAACCTGAAAAAGAAAAAGACCGCGATGAAAGAAGTCATCGACGCCTATACCAAGGCGGCGAATTATGGGGTCGCAGAGGTTACCACTGCGTCCACTTATCGAATCGCGGAGATCTACAATGACTTTAGTCGTGGGCTGTTTGCATCCGAGCGTCCCAAAGGCTTATCTTCGACGGAGTTGGAGCAATACGATTTATTACTGGAAGAACAGGCCTTTCCGTTTGAGGAAAAAGCCATCGAAATTCATGAAACCAATGCAGATCGTGTAAAAACAGGCCTTTATGACGAATGGGTCAAGAAAAGCCTGATTGCTTTGCGCAAATTGCGGCCGGTGCGCTATGCTAAATTAGAGCGTAGTGAATTATTTGACGTGGCAATTGAATAATATTGTCGGGAGTATGCTTATGAGCAAGATGATGAGAAGGTTTATACAGGCAATTTGTTTTGGTGTATGGCTTGGCCTGATTCAACCGGTACTCGCCGAAGACCGTTTACAGCTTGATGAGGCGAACATCCAGGGCGCCAGCGAGTTACCGAAAGTTCTCTATATTGTGCCATGGAAAAAAGCGGAAATTGGCGATAAGCCTGTCAAGGTGAACCGTCTTGTTGATGAAGTTCTGTCACCCGTTGATCGTGATGTGCTTAAGCGTGAAATTCGTTTTTATGAGCAGGCACAGGCAGAATAAGTCAAAATCAGGGCTTTGCGCTCCACAATCTAAAAATTCCCTTCAATAGTCGCTTTGGCCATCCATGTACTTCGCGCATGTGCAAAGCGGGATGGTTTACTAGGTTGTATATTTCTTTTCGTTTTTCATCATTATCCAGAGTACCGGCAAGGTACCCACTACCAGCATTAGCGCGGCTGGCGCTGCTAATTCCAGCATTTCTTCACTGGCCTCAATCCAGATTCTAACCGGTAAGGTGTCGAAGCCGGTGGGGCGTAGTATCAATGTTGCCGGCAATTCCTTTAATGTATCGATGAATACCAGTACCCAGGCACTGGCGATGCCACCGCTAATCATAGGGAGTATCACTCGCTTCAGGTTTTCCAGTGGTGTGGCGCCCAGGATGCGTCCGGCCTGTTCAATGGAAGGTGTTAACTGTTGCATGGAGGCATCCTGCGACTGTACCGCCAGGGGCAGGAATCGAATCACCAGTGCAAGCACCAGCGCAATGAGTCCACCATATAGAAAGGGCAGCAGCGACAAAATAAAACTGAGAATACCCAGGGCGACCACGGGGCCGGGTAATACGAATCCCACGCTGGAGACCTGAATTAACGCACTGCTGTATTTCGAGCGTTGCCGGTTATTGAACAGGGCGATAGGTAATCCGCAGATAATGGCTATGGTTGCACACAATACTGCAAGCAGTAGTGAGTTATAGGCATAACGCCAGAACTTGAGGTCAATAACATCCTGGACCCAGGCATCCCAGCTCCATGAGATCATCCAGATTAACGGTAGTACAAAGGCCAGAAAGGTAATAAAGCCCAGCCATAACCAGATTATCACTGTAATGAAAGGCGTGACTTCTTTGAGTTGATGTTTACGTGTTTGACGCGTTGTGTAATAGCGTTGTCGTGCGCGAAAAAATCGCTCCAGAACCAGGAAAGTCAGGCTCAATAAAACCAGGATCAGTGACAGGCCTGCGGCTGCCTGGTAGTCAAAGCGGCCACTCATTTGTAAGTAAATACTGAGAGTAAATGTCTGGTATTGCAACATACTCACTGCGCCAAAATCCGATAATACATGCAGGATGACCACGGCCAGTCCTGCTGCGATGGCGGGCCTGAGCAAGGGTAAGTTAATTCGCAAGAAAACCTGCCACTTGCCAACACCATGAATCCGGGCGGCTTCTTCCAGGGTTTGTGTGGAGACTGACAAAGCGGAATGGGACATCAGGAATACATAGGAGAATCCCGCCAGGGACAGGGTCAAAGTGGCGCCAAAAATATTGTAAATATCCGGGATGGCGACGCTATTGCCGAATATGGCTAACCATGCCTGGCCAATCCAGCCGTCAGCTTCAAACAAGGTAGTATAGATATGGGCAAAAACATAAGTGGGGATAGTGAGGGGTAGCACCATTAACCATATTGCGTAACGACGGCCTGGAAAATTAAACCGTGCTATCCACCAGGCAGCGCTCACACCCAGAATAAAGCAGGCAATGGCGACCAGGATTGCCAGTGACAGCGTGTTCCACAACAACTCGGGTAAGCGGCTGGTCCATAGTTGTTGCCACTTTCCGGTGCCAAGATCGCTGCTTTGTAAAATCACAAACCACAACGGCACCGCCGCGAAAATCACGATGGCAAGTGCGGTATTACCCAATGCACCGAACGGTCGGTTGGTCATTCCTTTTTACAGCTTAGCGATTTATCGTTATACACCTGCTTATTCTACGGCATTCCAACGGCTTCTATTAAATCGATGGTTTCATTACGGTGGGTGCCAAGTTTGTACATGGGGACATCGGCTACTTTGAAGCTACCTACCGGCGGTACCTTGGCGCTGGCGGCAACACCTTCGCGTGTAGGATATTCATGGTTTGCTTCTGCGAACTGCTTTTGTCCTTCTGCGGAGATCAGGTAATCGATTAACTTTTTGGCGAGTTGCTGTTTCTTGCTGTGTTTGGAGACCGCAATACCCGCCACATTCCACGCCACGCCCATGCCATCCTTGCCCTGATCAGGAACGATAATATTAATGGGCGCTTCAGGGTGCTTATCGAGGTGACGGTATATATAGTAGTGATTGACCAGACCCGCGGCCAGTTTACCTGATGCTACAGCCTTGACGATTTTACTGTGTTTGTTAAACACCTTTCCGTCAACATTGTCTTTCATACCCTGCAGCCAGCTTCTGGTTTTTTCTTGGTTGGTCGCCAGTAGATAAACGGTAGTACCGGCTATATAGCTCTCATTGGTACTATTGGTGATACCCAGCTTACCTTTTAGCTTCGGATCAGCCAGATCGAAAACAGAGGTCAGACCACTGCCCAGGGGATTGTCTTTATTGACGACCAGGACACGGGCACGCGCAGAAAGGCCTATCCAGGAGTTGTCCTTAGCGCGGTAGTTGGCGCCAATCTGAGAGGCCGTTGCGGGGGGGATTTCCGCAAATAATCCCAGATCAGAACCTTTCTGCAAGGTGCCTGCATCATTACTGAGGAACAGGTCAGCGTCCGTTCGATCGCCTTCAACGTTGAGTTTATTGAGGAGCGCGAGTATCTGCTTCCTTTTTCCTATAATGCAGCAAAAGGGTGGCTTGATTCTAAAAATGGGTACGCAATAAGAGACCTCGGCCTCCAGCGAAGGCCTTGTTATGTGCTCCAGATGACCCAAATGGACCCCAATTATATATACAGCAAGCGTATCTATTATGTGGACAAGGAGTCTTTTATTATCGGTTGGGGTGCATTCTACGATCAAAAAGGGCGGCTCTGGAGGACATACAATGTCACCCGTTGTTTCTTCCCGGAGTGTGGCCAGATCTTGTCTCACGGTGCGCCTGCCTGGCAGGTTGATTACCTCGATTCGCATTCTACAACCCAAATGCTCACTTCGGTGCCTGCCCAATATTCACGGAGGCATATCAACATTGAAAATATCGTCAAAAAAGGCAAATAGATCCAGAATATGCCGGATCATCACATCGGCGGACATCAGTGCCGGCAACGCCATCCCTTCTTCCCCGAGCACGGCAACGCCCAACACCGCATGTTTAAGCATCAAG
>NZ_CDLKIE010000215.1:0-5914 GCF_975902315.1 Kaarinaea lacus
GGGAATGAATATGTTGAGGGTTAAGCGTTTGCAGGATTATGTACGTTGCCTGTTGTATCTGGGATTAATTATCGCGCTTGGATTCACCACAGGGTGTAGTAGCAGCGACAGTGGTAACGACGGGAACAATGGTAATAACGGGGGCATTGGGAACACTGGCATAATCAACGAGGCTGTCGCCTGCACACCGTCCGGTGATGACAGCACGCAAAACAGTAATGGTTCTGCTTCATTTATCCGTTCACATACGGTTGGTTCTCCAATTTATCATTCCGTCACTACCCGCAATAATTCATCAGGACAAGCCGTCACGCTGGATTATATGGTGCACCAGCCCCTGGGCACACCCAGGGGTATCGTGTTATTGATTGCTGGCGGCGCGCTTACAGGTTTTATTGAAGGTACCGAAGGCAATCCAGCAACCCGATCGGGGGGCAATTTCCTGGTGCGCAGTGCGCATCGTTTTATGCGAGCCGGTTACCGGGTAATAACCATGGACCGTCCCAGTGATTTTTCCGACTATGGCGCCATTGATAGTGGCAGCTATCTCTATGACAGCTACCGTACTTCCGTTGATCACGCGATCGATATCACAACCATCGTCAATCGTGAAAACAGTGATAACTTACCGGTAATTATTGCCGGCACCAGTCGTGGTGCCATTTCTGCGGTAGCGCAAAACATGCTGGCGGCAGGCATCGCAATATCCAGCCCGGTTACACGCTCCAGTGCCGGTGGTGCACCCATTGGCTCCCCTGCACTACCAGTGGATATCGTTGATGTCCCGGCGCATGTTCTGTATCACCGAAATGACGGTTGTACCGGTACAAGTCCAGGCAACTCCAACGCGTTAATTGAACAGTTTGACAATGCCGGGATCGATGTTGCCGGCAATAATTTATCGGGTGGTTTTAACGATACTGTTGCCAATAACCCCTGTGGCGCATTTAGTTACCACGGCTTTCTTGGCATTGAAAATTGCGCCGTGAATACCACAACGGCATGGATAGATGATTTGCTTGATTATATTGAAACGCAAAATCCGGGCAATGCACGACCCATTGCATTGCAACAATCTGTTTCAACATTGAGCACTCAGACAATTGATATTAACCTCTCTGCTTCAGATACCGATGACACAAACCTGATTTATGAATTACCTTATTTACGCAGTTCCCTGGGCGGCACACTCAGCTTAGCCGGCAACGTTGTTCAATATGCACCGCCAACCGCGAGCTCAACAACCACTGATGCCTTTGTGTTTACTGTTACCGATAGTAAAGGCAGTAGCAGCGCAGCAGTCATAACGGTAAGCCTCATAACCCAAACCAAAAGTGCGTTTGACCACAGTCTCGTTGCCGACCAGGCGTGCGTTAGTTGTCATGACAAGATTCTTGTGACGGGAAAACCCGATACCCACCCGAACACCACTGATCAATGCGAAGCGTGTCATACTACCAATGTCTGGATGCCACTTATTACTCCTTTTCAACACGATGAAACAAGCGATGCCTGTGAAACCTGTCATGTTGGCAATACCTGGGCAACGACTAAATCACTAGTCCATATAGCCAGCACTGATAATTGTACTGCATGCCATCGATCCGGCTCAAAGCCCTGGGTACCCCTCGCATCCCACGAAGTTGATCACAGGGAGGTTATTGGCAGCTGTGCCAGTTGCCATGATGCCGTCATTGCTGCGGGAAAAACAGCAACTCATATAAACGCGTCGAATATTTGCGACGCGTGCCATACTACTTCAGCATGGGTTCCGGTGACGACGGTCGATCACACGCAAACAATTGGCACCTGCGAAAGCTGTCATGACGGTGTCATCGCTACTGGAAAATCCCAGAACCATATACCAACCACGTTTGCGTGCGACACCTGCCATGTAGAAACTTCATGGCAAGCGGCCACGCCGCCTTAATGATTTATCAGTTGAGCGGTAATTACAAATGACAAGAATAAAATTATATTCGATATTGATCTGGTCGTTGTTAGCTGGATTAATATCTGCCTGTAATAGCGGTGGACCTGGGTCATCCGAAGCCGAACAAATTCATGCGATACAGGAACAAACTAAAACATACTTCTTATATGAGAGCGATCAATCGATCAAGGCAATCGATATCGTTAATCCTGCTAATCCCATCACCATTGAGCCAACTAACAACTCTTTGACGGGCATAACCGCTGAAGAAAAACATATACCCTTTGGCAACAATCCTGCCAAATTCTATTCAGCCAAAGATGTTCTTGTATACGCAAAAGACGGACGACTGTGGATTGTTGACAACATCTCCAACGGCAACCTTACGCCCAGGCAACTTTCAGATGAAGACAATGCATTTACTTTATGTAGCGCCACGCTAAATGCGATTGATCCCGACCAAAACAAACATAATTATCGTTATTCCTTACCGGGTCCAGATGCTCAGTGTGGCGAACAACTGTTTTATCAGGACACAAACAATAATGGAGTTTGGCTACCGGTCGTTTCAGACAATATTAATAAGTGGGTGCCACTAAACGCCGAAGATAATTATTCACCGGTTACAACGACTAACACCACCCCATGGGCACGTAGTGACTCTATTGTGATGTATCGACTCAATGAACAGAATCTTGGGCTTAGCATAGATGGTGTACTTGCACTGGACAACGCGGGTAATCTAGTCTGGTTTAATGGAACGGATTTTTCTGCACCCTCTCACAATGTTGCCAGTGGTGTAACTTCCATTTACTTCTTTCAAAGCAATAGCAGACAATGGGTTTATATCATTGTTAATGGACAGTTATACAGTTATTCGGCAGGCAGCGCATCGCTTAGCGACAGGCATTACCGATTGTCTTCCGACAATTTAGATTTACTAACATACCCCAATACACGCAACAACTATATTTATGCTATTGATGGCCAAAAACTCCTGAGACTCAATGTAAACGCCCCCGGCACACCTTACCTAGTTGCCCAAAATCCGTTGCTTGATACGGCATCATATAGCTTCGCTGAAACTGACAGTCACTTATACCTGTATTCGGGTCAAACTGAACGACTCCAGGCTATTTCTGTAAACAAATCATCTGGCGAAATAACTGAGTTATTTTCTGTTAGCATACCAACCTATAATAATTATCTCCCCTCACCTACTTTTTTAATTGGAGACAAGTTTTATTTTACGGATGAATCATTAAATGAAACTTTTGTGGTTGACGTTAACGGTAAAACCATTCGAACTTTTCCAGATTCTTTCATACTTAAGATCGTGATGTCTGCAGTTTTAAAACCTGACATAGACCCACTGTCACACTTAATACTCGGCGAGCATGTCAACGACTCTTTAACTAATTTATTCGTACTGGACACCAGGAGCAACACTATCATCAGCGAAATCGGTAGCATCCCTCATGTAAGTTATTTTATGCATAACTACGCAACACATTATAATGGACGCACTATCCTGTCTTTATATAATGGCGGCTCGGGCAACAATCTCTATTTTGCTGATCTAAATAGCAACAATTCATTAATACAACTAACCCAGAGCACCACCGATGATAGAGAAATAGAATTTATCTCAACTGTCTCGATACAACCGCCGTCAGTACCACCTCCTCCGCCACCCTCGCTACCGCCTCCCCCGCCACCTGGCTTACCACCACCTCCACCACCTGGAATGGAAGGATCGGGCGGCACTGAGCCTCCACCACCACCACCACCGCCTTCTCCACCCGCAGGAATGGGCGGCATGTGAGCTTTCAGTATTACACTTCGTAATTGAACTATGGAGTAATCACGCCGTATTGCGCGCACTAATGATGGATGGGGCACCCAAATGGCCGCTAATTTACGATTGGTCAATTTGAGTTTGATCGAACGTAATACCAACAATTGCTTTGAAAGGTAAATTTATCGCTTCGCCTGCATCAGTATGAATAATAATATTCCCGTGTTGCCAGATTCTTTTCCAGTTAAATTCCACCAGCAACTTAGTATTACCAGGTACTTTCAGAATAATTTCTTCAGCGTAGGTTTGCCTGGTTTCTTCCATTTTTGTATAGCGATTTTTCAATTCCTGTTCAGCTGCTGCTTTGATATCAGCTACTTCGCTTATACCTAGCGAAATTTCTGTACCGGAAGACTTTCCCGTTTCTTCCTCGAATAAAATACGTAGCCTGCGCGACTGCTTCGTCTTCACCGCTGGAAGTGAAAAAATTAGTGACGGTCTTAAAACTGGTTTTACCCGCAATATTATCCGCTTCCCTGGCCGATATTTTATTTCCATCACCATCAAGAAACTCGGGCATTAGAAAAAACTTGCCACACCCCGAACATTTATGTGTTAAGTTGAATTTTAAGTATTCTTTTGAATATAAAACGATAGGCATAATATTTGTCCTGTTGTGGTTTATTAAACACAAAAGACAAAACGAGTTTATTTAAATATTTTCTTACGTTTTGTTTCTGCCCATGAGCCGTTTTTACCATTGAAGCTAAGAAACCGCTTCGAAGTGACTACTAATGCAGAGTAATCCTCTGCAGTGATGCTTTGGACCACCTCGTTCGCCTGGGTTTCTTTTATTACCCAACCAATTTTATAAATACTATAGGCCATAATTCGGTTATTAGTTATAACAACCGCCACCGCATTGCCTTCTTCGTGGTTTATTACCTCCTCTTTAGCATTCAAGGTTAACTCGTCGAATCTGTTGAACTCAATGTTCGAAGCAATAACCTTGTCTTCATCAACAATCAAATAAACCAGCTTTGGTATGCCATTATCAGCGACTGTTGTAGACGAATAAAACATTAAAAGAGGAATAAGCAACAGAAAATAATGACAATACTGAGAATAGCGAATAATAGATAATAATTTAGACATAAATTAACTCAATCTCGACAATTAGTTCAGCTAGATTAACGACAATCTGTTATTCATATTCGGTATATTTTTTGTGTTGGCCTTTTACTTTATGCACGGGATATTTGTTTTCATTAATGATTATTTTTTTATCCACGGCATCCAGTAAATCAACGTTCAATTTATCAGCAATACGAATCAGGTAAATCTGGATATCGGCAAGCTCCATTCGGACCGCTTCAAGTTTATCCCCCTGAATGAGCGCGCTCTCTTCTTCCTTGAGCCATTGAAAGTGTTCAATAAGTTCGGCAGCTTCAGCAATGAGGGCCATGGATAAATTCTTGGGACTGTGAAATTGATCCCAATCCCTCTCTTCCGCAAATTCCCTTAAACGTTCTTTAAGTTCATCAAATTCGTCGTTGCTCATCTGGAAATCTCCCCCAACCGCTCTTTTAAAAAAAGAGGGAAGCTTTTACGCCCCTCATAAATACCAGGGTAATTTAATGGCATGTACTATTTTCAGCATCTGAAAGCTCGCCAAACAACTCGGCTTTCTCCACTGCATCCATCCAGAACACCCATTCAGTAGGAAGTAAATCGTCAATGACATCAACCATTGACTCCCTGTGATCTTCGCTCATGTTATCCACTAATGACATTAGTGCTTCATACTTCTCACCCGCAAAACTATAAGTCGTCACATCGGGTTGTGTTTCGGCTAACAATATCGCTTTTTTTAATGCATCAAGGCATTTTTCAAAATCTTCATTGATAGTGGCGCTGCCCATTGTTTTTTATTCCTTTTTTTAAATAAACAGGTCTCAAGAATAGACTAGCGGCTGCTGCACTGGCACGTATCTCACTCCGAATCCAAATATACCCCAGTTATCAGGGCCTTGCTGAATAATTCGATGAAATTGCTCGTGAAATATACATATATAAGTATATTGTATACCCCTACTCGATTTATGGAATAATGACATAGATCAAGGTCTTTTCGGGGAGGCACATTAGATTTAGGATATATACATTTTGCAGGTAGTGGATTA
>NZ_CDLKIE010000216.1:0-8499 GCF_975902315.1 Kaarinaea lacus
GGACATTTAAAAAAGACGCCTTCGCCAGCTGTCCTGATTGCGGGCTTGCGCCGAAGACAGATTTTGAGGGCGCCAGGGCATTAATCCTCTCGGAAAAAACGGTTTATGACAAAACAGAAATTGGCCGAACGATTGAAGAACTCGAAGAAATCTCCAAAGCCATCAAGAGCGGACGCCCCTACCCCATAGACGGTGAAGAACAGAAAATCGTTGTCCGGGAATACTGGAAATATCTGAAGTCGCAACCGCCGCCCAGGAAACCGTTAAAGAAATACCTGCTCTGGGGAAGTGTGACAGGTGTGATTATTGCTGCTGCTATTTTGGCGTGGTGGTTAATGTAATAGCTGTCGATGAAACAGGCGCAAATTTAAAAAACTACACTTAAAGAATACTTTTTTCCTCGAGGTATTTTTGCAGGACTTTATACAGATCTTCCAGTTTATCTTGTTCATACTTTTCAGTTTCTTCTCTTCCCCACACTGTACCAGGCCAGGCAAAGTCATCTTCGTAGCGGCCTACAACATGTACATGAAGCTGTGGAACGATGTTGCCAATAGCTGCAACATTTATCTTGTCTACCTTTAATTGCGCCTTCAGAAATTCCGACATCGTGCTGATTTCGGTCCACAACATGAGTTGCTGGTCAGCATCCAGTTCATATAACTCTGCCGCCTCCAGTTTGGGGACCAGAATAAACCATGGCACCAGGGCATTGTTCATGAGCAGTAGCTGGCTAAGATCAAATTCACCAAGGGTGATAGTGTCACTTTCCAGCTTTGGATCCAGGGTGAAATTATCCATTATTTTATAGTAGATAGCTAATGTAGAAAGTTAATGTAGAAAAATAGTGTAGAAAGTTATTGGAGAAACACTATAAGCGCAACAAGCACTGCAGCTATCGCAGTGCTTGCTAATCTAAACACGCTATATGCCATAAAAAAGTATAGCCTGTTTCTTGTACTTCTGCCCTGAAGATCGAATGTCAGATTTAAAATATTTCTATGCTATTGCTAACTGTGAATACCATTCAGGGTTGTTCAATTATTTTTCCCGACTCTTCTTTCGCGCTTTCCTTCTCTACGCTGCCGGGCCAGTCATCAAATGGGAAAGGCTTGTCGTCACTATTATAAGTTAGATACTTTACAATCTGAAAAATAAAGGTACTCAGATTGTTACCGAACACAAGCAAACGTTCGTTTTTGTTGCCAGTGAACAATGTTGTCAGGAACTGAAAAAGAACGACAGCCGCGAGCACCACCTCTGCAATGCTATATATGAATGCAAAAATTAAGATGAAGAAACCTCTCAACCAGGTGCTTTGTGTTTTCAGGTGCTGTTTAATTTCTGAACTCATCAGGATATCCTTTTACAGTAAAATTTAATTAATGAAGCTACAACTGACTCATACCCTAGTAACTACTATATAAGGCAAAATCCTGTGAATTCCAGTAAATCCAGTAAAATTCCGCCTGAATTATTGGGTCCATTGATATGTATCATGTACCTGGAAGTGATGAGCACTTCATCAAAATACACGTTTTATTTGTAGGAAATGAAATATGAAACCGTTCGGCTGCGTGCTGAAATTTGTTGAGTTATTGGTGGAGCCCCACTTTCATGGTTAAAGGCCACTGAACTTGTTTTACCGTTTTTGTATCACCCCAAAGAGCACAAAGAGAATCTTTCACTATCAATAGTGGATCATTTCCATTTTCTATTTTATAACGCTCTACCGCAGACCATGTAGAAAGATACCCAAGCACCTGAGACAAATCCCACTCAGCAGTCATTTTGAATGAGGGCGCTGACACTGTGTGAAACGGAAAATCTACATGCGCATAGCCTTCGTCAACCAGTTTTCTCTCGACGGGCCAATAGGGATCCAGAATATCTTTATAGAGATAATAGATGGCATTATCCAGTTCAGGGGATATAGAAAGGAATCGGTAAGACCAAATCGCCATAACACCCTTGTCGGTTAACACTCGCTGTGCTTCTCGATAAAAAGCAGCAATATCGAACCAGTGCAAAGCCTGTGCAACGCAAATTAGATCAACAGAGTTTTCATTTAATGGTGCGTGCTCTGCTTTGGCAAGCTGGTAAATTACTTTAGGATTCGGTGTGGCTCGTTCAATTTGCTTTTCGCTGGCATCAGTAGCGATTACCTGCTTAAAATATTTTGCCAGTGAAATAGCAGCTTGCCCGTTCCCGGTGGCACAATCCCAGGCCAACGAGTGACCTGGCGCCAGCGAAGCAAGAAAATCAAACAATTCGTCAGGGTACGAGGGACGAAACTGTTGATAGCGCCTTGAGTGTCCCGAGAAATAGTCTTTGAACGAATTTGTCATTAATGTATGAACCTGCCTGGTTAACTTTCGACATCAGTATATCAACAATTCCGTCGCAGATTATTATCTGGTTAATTTTTATCCTGCACCACAAAGACTACACCAAAATAACAAGTTAGCCGATATTGTTCAGAAATTAAATGAAATCTGAGTATGCTTTCAAACGCTCGATTCTTAATCCATGAACAATTATGATGTGTGCCATGATTACTCAAATACAGATTCGCAACTTCGCCATCGTCGATGAACTGGAACTACCTTTGCGTAACGGCATGACCGTCCTCACCGGAGAAACTGGCGCCGGTAAATCTATCCTCCTTGACGCTCTCGACCTGGCTTTGGGTGGACGTGCCGATAGCGGGGTGATCCGCCACGGCAGTAAACGTGCAGAAATATCGGTAGGCTTTGATGTTTCCAACCGAGCGGCTATCAAGCAATGGTTGTTAGACAATGAACTGGATGAAGAAGACGAATGCCTGATACGTCGCACTGCATCCACCGATGGCCGTTCTAAAGGATTTATTAATGGCAGCCCTGTGCCTATGCAATCATTACGCGAACTCGGCGAACAGCTGGTTGATATTCAGGGCCAACACGCACATCAGTCTTTACTAAAACGGGATATGCAACGTGAAGCCCTGGATGATTTTGCCGGCCACCAGGAACTGGTCGCCATCGTAAAACAGTATTATGTAGAACTGAAACAGTTACGTGAACAACAGGCACTGCTGTTACAGAACAAGGAAGAACGCGAATCACGTATTGAACTGCTCACTTACCAGACGCAGGAACTTGAAGATCTCGCCCTGGAGGAAAATGAGCTTGAGAAACTGGAAGAAGAACAATCACGCCTGGCTCATCTAAACCAAATCGAAGAAGGTTGCGAACGCGCAATCTTTGCATTACATGAATCTGAAGAACAGGCCATAACTCAGCAAATTAACCAGGTTATTGCTCAACTGGAAAAACTGCAGCAATACGATCATAAAATCGAAACCGTTTTACAGATGCTAAACGACGGTTTAATTCAAATCGAAGAAGGCGCCAATGAATTACGCCAGCATCTCAGCGGTATGGATATGGACCCTGAACGGCTGGAATGGGTAGACACGCGGTTGGGGCAAATTCATGACCTGTCTCGTAAACATCGCGTGAATCCTAAGGAACTAGTTGCCTTACAGGAAACCTTATCAACTGAGCTGGAACAGCTTTTAAAAGCCAGTGACCAATCAAATAATCTCGATGAACTGATTACCAGGGCGGAACAGGCGTATTTCGATGCGACAAAGAAATTAACGCAAGGTCGGCAAAAAGCCGCGAAGAAACTGGAAAAGCAGGTCACTGAAAACATACACCAGTTGGGTATGCCTAATGGTAAATTTGTCATCGATTTTACAGCGCTCGAAAACATCTCAGCAGCCGGTCAGGAAAGAGTGGAATTCCAGGTAACCATGAATCCAGGGCAACCACTTAAGCCATTAACAAAAGTGGCATCTGGAGGAGAATTATCACGGATTAGTCTGGCGATCCATGTAATAACCGCGGCAACAGGACGAATTCCCACACTGATCTTTGATGAAGTGGATGTGGGCATTGGTGGTGGCACCGCAGAGGTCGTCGGACGCATGTTGCGTGATTTAAGTCAGGACCGGCAAGTTCTTTGTGTCACTCACCAACCCCAGGTTGCTGCATTAGGACACCAGCATTTACAGGTCAATAAATTTACCTCGGAAAACACCACCAAAGCATCGGTTCATGAACTCACGAATAAACAACGCATTGATGAAATTGCTCGTATGCTGGGGGGCATTGAAATTACATCGCAAACGCTATCTCATGCCAAGGACATGATAAAACGATCCCAATCGGAACCGGCTTAGGGCGTGTGGTACCGACCTGCCTATCCAGGCGGCCAGGATAACGGTCGTCCCCCCAAAATATGTAAGTGTAAATGAAATACCGCCTGCCCTGCTGCTTCGCCATTATTGACTACCAGTCGAAAGGCATCGCCATATCCTTGCTCCGCAGCAATCTCAGAAGCTTTCAATAGTAGATGTCCCATTAACGCCTGGTCACTCGCATCTGCTTCTGCCAGTTTTGCAATCGGTTTCCTGGGAATGATAAGTATGTGCATCGGCGCTTGCGGATTAATATCCCTGAATGCCAGGCATTGTTCATCTTCGTAAACGATGTCTGCAGGGATTTCGCGATTAATAATTTTTAAAAATAAGGTATCTGGCATCGCTAGGCTTCCTCTGTAAATTTAAAAATTATCCCAACTAATCAAATGCAATCTATTGGCAATCTTTACATATACCGTAAATATTCAAACTGTGGTCCGTCATGGTAAACCCGGATTTTTCCGCAATGTCTTTCTGGCGTTGCTCAATCACCTCATCCACGAATTCTTCGACCTTGCCGCATTTAATACACAGAATATGGTCATGATGCTCGCCCTGGTTAAGTTCAAATACCGAAATACCGCCTTCAAAATGATGACGAGTCACCAGGCCGGCGCTTTCAAACTGGGTTAACACGCGATATATGGTAGCGATACCAACATCTTCCCCATCATCCAGCAATGCCTTATAGAGATCTTCGGCGCTGAGATGGCGAACCGAGCTTCGCTCCATGATTTCCAGAATTTTTACGCGCGGCAGCGTGGCTTTGAGCCCCGCTTCACGCAGATCCTCACTACTCATCATTAATTCCTCAAAAACATTTCCGTCCTCAAAACCATTTTAACCGTAGATGGTCTGACAAGTCAGTTGATTATCCTGTAAAATGCCTGCTTTCAATATTTAACAAACATGTTTGACCAATTTATGACCAGCAAAAACCTTGCAAAAGTTCTTATAATTATCAGTATGTTATGGCTGTCGTGGGGCTGCAGCATTCATCGTATGGATATACAACAGGGAAATGTTTTGACGCTGGAAACACTGGACAAACTCGTCATAGGCATGGACAGACGAAAAGTGCGCGGTCTGGCAGGCACACCACTGATGATCAATCCTTTCCGTACCGATGATCGCTGGGATTATATTTACACATTTAGGCATGGCGTAACAGACGAGGAGCAATTCAGCCACGTTACTTTATACTTCGAAGAAAACGTACTGGTCGAAATTAAGGTACATGCGGAGCCCCTGAAGCGGGAAGATATCAATACGCTAAACCGACAGCTAAGAAGAATTCGGGATACTTAGCCCAGGAGAGGCTCGGACATTACAAGTCTGCGATATATAACGCTGGGTCAATCGCTGCTAGATTCCAGTTTCCCACCCCCCTTTTTCATCGCCTTACCTTCCGCCGCTCGCTGTTTGCGAACTTGCTTGGGATCGGCAATCAGGGGTCGATAAATTTCTATCCGATCTTTCTCGCGTAACTCGACATCCTTTTTAGCCAACTTGCTAAAAATTCCTACCTTGTTTTTGTTTAAATCAATTTCTGGAAAATTATCCAGGATGCCCGACAGTTGAATAGCTTGCTCCAGGGTGGTGCCGATATCTACATACAAAGGAATAATCACCTGTACATCCGGCTTCGCATACGCCACTTCAACCAGGATCTGGTTTGCTTTGGAATTGCTATTTTCCACCGTATAACTCATCGGCTCGTTTACAGAAAGCATCAACCAGTGAGCCTGCAATTTGGCCAAAGACCGGGCCAATCGCCAGACTCAATAATTTGTTCGCAAACTCATATTCAAGATCCAGGGTCACTTTACAACCGCTATCCCCCAGTTTTTTAAACTGCCAAAAACCATGTAAGTGCTTGAAAGGTCCATCTACCAGTTGCATTTCGATCATTTTATCTTTTTGCAGACGATTGCGGGTGGTAAACGATTTATTGATCCCACTATGGGAGATCTGAATACTGGCCTGAACTTCATCATCGCGACGACTTTCCACCGAAGCAGCGCCGCACCAGGGCAGGAAATCAGGATAGGAATCAATATCGTCGACGATACTGAACATATCACTGGCTTCGTAGGCTACCAGGGCACTTTTGTTGATCGTTGTCATTTACTTAAATATCTCCAACTACATTACCGCAAATTAAATCATTAAATCGCACCAACTGATTTGAGGAAAATCAAACCTACGCCAATTGGTGTCACATAACGCACCAGAATACTCCAAACCTGGTATGCAGGCCCATCACCCATACCCAATTCATCGACTGAAGACTGCTTTTTAATTATCCACGCTGCAAAAACACCAATTAAAAGGCCGCCCAAAGGCAACATGATGTTAGAGGTCAAATAATCCAGCAAATCGAAAAACGTTTTATCGAATAATTTTATTTCAGACCAGATGTTAAACGAAAATACGGTACCTAGCCCGACAAACCAGGTAATCAAACCGGACAGAACACTGGCATGATTACGCGTCATACCTTTATTTTCCACCAACCAGGCAACAAAGGGTTCAATCAGGGAAATAGAAGATGACCAGGCCGCGAAACATAACAAGACAAAAAACACCGTACCAAAAAACACACCACCGGGCATTTGGCCAAAGGCAATGGGTAAGGTGACAAATACCAATCCCGGACCGGCGCCAGGTTCCAGGCCATTAGCAAATACGATGGGGAAAATGGCCAGGCCTGCTAATAAAGCAACGCCAGTATCGGCCATGGCGACTGTAATCGATGTTCTGGTAATTGACGCATCGTGGGGCATGTAGGATCCATAAATCATAATGGCACCCATACCTAAACTTAAGGTAAAGAATGCCTGCCCCATGGCTTTTAATATTCCCTCAGTGGAAATCTTGCTAAAATCAGGCGTAAACAAAAAGTCTAAACCCTTGGCAAAAGAATCAGTCGATAGCGCATAGCCCACCATGATGATCAACAACACAAACAGGGCAGGCATTAAAAAGCGAATGGCTTTTTCCAGGCCATCCTGCACACCCCTGGCCACAACAATCATGGTTAACACCATAAATAAGCTATGCCAGAAAATCAGCTGACCGGGACTTGCTATCAAATCATCAAATACCTGACCAACGGCATCACCACTCATACCGCTGAAAGTGCCACTAACAGACTCCAGAACATAAGCCAGCGTCCATCCCGCGATGACACTATAATAAGAAAGTATAAGGAAACCGGCGAGAACACCACTCCAGCCCAACCACATCCAGTGCTTATTAGCGCCTTCTTCCCTGGCAATGGTTTTCATGGTATTGACCGGGCTTTGACGACCGCGGCGACCAATCAATACTTCGGCCATCATCACAGGAATACCTAATAGCGCGATACACACCAGATAAATCAATACAAATGCGCCACCGCCATTTTCACCGGCCATATAAGGAAACTTCCAGATGTTTCCCAAACCAACCGCTGAGCCGGTTGCCGCTAGAATAAAAATCCAACGGGACGACCATTCACCATGAATCGATTTACGCGCCATGAAGATTCCTCTCGCTCAAAAAGTTGCCATTTTCGATGAAATTCTGAATACATACAACACTTTAGCTGGTAATGTTATCGATTTACAGGACAATCCGGTGGTTTTTTGAACATTTTCTATGCTCTACAGTGACAAATGATTGCCAATCCCTATAATGCGCCCATGTCCAGAAAAAAGCCCAAAATCAGCGACAATACCATCGCCATCAATAAAAAAGCCCGTCACGACTATTTCATCGAGGACGATTTTGAGGCCGGCCTGGTTTTGGAAGGCTGGGAGGTCAAAAGCTTACGCGCCGGTAAAGTACAAATTCGCGACAGTCACGTGTTTGTGAAAAATGGCGAAGCGTGGCTATCCAATGCCACCATCACCCCCCTGCAAACCGCGTCAACACATATCAAACCCGAGCCCACGCGAATACGTAAACTGTTGTTACATAGAAGGGAACTATCGACACTCATCGGTGCGGTTGAACGAAAAGGCTACACCCTCGTACCGCTGTCAATGTACTGGATACGTGGCCGTGCGAAAATCAAAATTGGTCTGGCAAAGGGTAAACAAAAACACGACAAACGGGCCACGGAAAAAGAACGGGACTGGAACCGCGAAAAACAACGTATGCTAAAACGCTAAATTTTAGCAAATCTATGGCACGGAACTTTCGTTCACGCTACACTGTCTTAACTTTCAACATCTTTGGGGGCGACCTGGCTTCGACGTGGGTCA
>NZ_CDLKIE010000217.1:0-2849 GCF_975902315.1 Kaarinaea lacus
ATTTTTGCCATGGTGATGGGTGTAGCACTGGTGATGATGGTACCAGCGCAGGCTAAACCGATGCTCGACCTCCTGGGTTCATTGCAGGAGGTTTGCATGACAGTAGTACGCTGGGCCATGTTACTGGCGCCCATTGCGGTCTTTGGATTATTGTCACAACTCACTGCAAAGCTTGGCCTGGACGCATTGATTGGTATGGCTATCTATGTAGGCACAGTGTTGCTGGGTTTGTTTCTTCTATTTATCGTATATCTCATCATCATATTTTTAGCCGCCCGGGAACATCCTTTTGCATTTATAAAATCAGTGCGAGATGTATTGCTACTGGCATTCTCGACCTCCAGCTCGGCAGCCGTTATGCCGTTGTCGATAAAGACCGCGGAAGAGAAACTGAAAGTCAGGCCCTCGGTGTCACAATTTGTCATACCACTCGGCGCAACGATTAATATGAACGGTACTGCCCTGTACCAGGGTGTTGCGGCGATATTTCTCGCCCAGGTCTTCGGTATTGAAATTGGTGTCGGTGGTATGGCACTGATTGTATTGACTTCGGTGGGTGCGTCTATCGGCGCCCCGGCAACACCTGGTGTTGGTATTGTGATTTTATCCATGGTGTTAGGTACTGTAGGTATCCCCGCCGCAGGTATTGCCCTGATCATGGGCGTGGATCGTATACTGGATATGAGTCGCACCGCGATTAATGTCAGTGGTGACCTGGTCGCCGCCAAACTCATGGACCGCTGGGTCGGCGCTAAAACCAGCTATAAAGATGAACTGGCCGGGCAAGCCAGGCGGGAAAGCATCCGGGAAGAAACCGGTGAAGATGTATTAACGCCTGAACATATAGAGGGTTGACGCAGCCTTTAATTGCCAGGCCACTTTCTTGGGAGCTTATCTATGTGTCGCTTCTTCGTTTACAAAGGTCGTGGGATGTTTATGTCGGACCTGCTTTTGAAAGCAGAACAGTCCCTCATTATGCAAAGCTATAAAGCCAAAGAACGTGAAGAACCCTTAAATGGTGATGGTTTTGGGGTTGGCTGGTATACTCCGGAAATCGATCCTGTACCTTGCGTGTTTACCAGCATCCAGCCGGCGTGGAGCAATCGAAATTTATTTCACCTCTCGGAAAAAATACGCTCCACCTGTTTTTTTGCTCATGTGCGTGCGGCAACACCCGGCGCTTTCGTGAGCGAATTTAACTGTCATCCGTTTCAGTACGAACAGTTCCTCTGGATGCATAATGGAAAGATAACTGAATTCCCGAAAATAAAACGCACCTTAAGAGAGTCATTACACGATGACTATTATAATTTCATTCAGGGAACGACGGATTCCGAACATGCCTTCGCTGTTTTTCTGAATAAATTAGGAGATAAAATA
This sequence comes from Kaarinaea lacus, assembly GCF_975902315.1. Classification (NCBI taxonomy): domain Bacteria; kingdom Bacillati; phylum Cyanobacteriota; class Cyanophyceae; order Nostocales; family Nodulariaceae; genus Kaarinaea; species Kaarinaea lacus. The sequence goes on from NZ_CDLKIE010000217.1 coordinate 1,381, forward strand.
CGCGACTACTCCACCACGGATCTTCTTGATGCACTGATAGCCACGATCTATCAAATAAAAGACTGGCAAGCCCAGGCAGGAATTACTGATTCCTCTTCACTTAATTTTGCAATTACCGATGGACAAAGTATTCTCGTTAGCCGCTACGCCACAAATACAGAAGTTGAACCACCAACGCTTTATATATCCAGTGGCGAGCAACTGGAAATTCGGGAAGGCAAATATCGAATGATCGCATCAAAACACCGGCCAAATGCTGTCATTGTTGCATCAGAACCACTTACTGCGGATCGATCAGACTGGAAGCAAGTGGTAAAAAATCATTTGGTCATGGTATCTCCAGAACAGCATATACAACAAGTACCTGTCGACTAAACAATAGTACAGTTTTTTTACTGAATCTTACTGTCGAATAGCCCGGTACCAGCACCCCCTGGTTTAATGAAGCATTAGAATCGTTTTTCTGAGTCAGTGCCGTCACAGTCAGAAATGAGTATCCTCTATTTTTAACAATAGTGGTTCGCTAATCCCTGGAATCCACGACAAATGGCAAATTTACAGTAACGCAATGACAACGAGGGAAACTTGCTCTAGAATCTATTAATCTATATTTTAATATCAGTGGTCTTGTCCCTCCAATCTCATAAGAAAATGAGGCGCGACAATGAATTGCCACACTTGTGTCAGCTTATTCACATCAGCTGCCTGCCGCTCACAGTCGTCACCTGCCGAAAATCTTCCTGCATCACGCAGTCTTATTGAATTGGCTATTTTGTGCCTCGTATTCCTGCCTGTTTTTGCCGAAGCACAATCCTCATCTGAAAAAGCGCCTGATCCACCAGTACAGGAGATAGCAGTATCGGAATTAGTGCAGATTCTGGAAGTGGAAACTGACATTGCGACCAAATCCAGGCTGAACGTGGATTTTGTACCAGGCATGGTGACCGTGTTAAATGGCGATGATCTGCAGGCACGTGGCATTCGCAATGTTTGGGAGGCACTGAGCCTGGTGCCGGGCTTCCAGCTTACCATAGACTCCACCGGTAACAAGGAGACCAATGTGAGAGGGCTGGAAAAGACTTATATTTCAGGCACTATCAAACTATTAGTAAACGGTATTGCCATGAACTCCACCCTGACCGGAAGTGCCGCCCGGGTTAAGGAAATTCCGATTGCGCAAGTCGAACGTATTGAAGTAATACGCGGCCCAGGTTCGGCTATTCACGGGGAGTATGCCTACACTGCCGTGGTTGATGTCATTACCAAAACCCAGCAAAACACTATCTTTGGTGCTGTCGAGAGTTATGATACCTACCGGCTCGGTGGTATGTATACCTGGTCAGATTCAGAGAAAGATTTACAGGGAAGCATCAACGTTGCGGCACTTGAATCCGATGGCGCTGATGTAGATTCAGGGTTAGATAAACTGTATGGCCTGGGCCAGGGATCAGTCTCAAATGCCCCGGGCC
>NZ_CDLKIE010000218.1:0-3724 GCF_975902315.1 Kaarinaea lacus
GCAACTAACCAACGTAATGGGTGCTGCTGTATCAGCCACCGAGTCCCCCGATGATCAGGGAATCTTTTATCTCGGTCAGCACGCCAATGGTACTGACATTTTTTTCTTAGCAAAAGATGAAACGTTAAATCAGCAGCTAGCACTCAATGATTTGCCCAGGCCTTACCCGCCTATGCCTGAACAGGAGAATAAATTCAGTAATGCTGATTCGAAACCTTATTTTGCACTGGACAAAATTGCCCCTACAGGCTGGTTTCCCTATTTATCGCTGACCAATGAACGCAATGAACTCGGCATCAGTGTCTCGGGTTCTGATCCATTAAACTGGCACCAATACGCCCTGACAGCTGCATATGATTTCAGTAATAACTGGCCATTGGGCTGGTTTTCATATCGCTACGACCGCTGGCGCGTCGCATTAAAACTGTCTTTTCAACGTGAAGTATTAACTGTCCTTGATACACAGGGCAACCTCAATAGTTTTCGTGACTCAGATACGCTGACAGCGGAGGCATTGCTCCCATTCCTTACCCGGGACAGGCAATGGACTTACCATTTCGGCATCAGTAGCAACAAAGAATCTGATAAAGAAGTCGAACCAACGGGGATTCCTCTGGCAACACTCAAAGATGAAATACTTGGCGCGGCGTTAACCTACAATTCAGCAAGACATTTTCCTCGTGGCATCAGCCTGGAAGATGGTGTGCGATTGCGCGCTGTTGCCGAAGACAGCGACACCCTGGATAGCGACTATACGGGCCAGGTTTACACCCTGGACTGGACTGGCTACTTCAGCCTGACTCACAAACATGTTCTAACAACACGATTGATCGGGGGACTCGGAACGCAGACGCCAAATCCGTTTCGACTGGGTGGTAGCGGGAAAGATTTTGCAATAGTTCCACCGGCCGCAACGCTTTATGAACCAACAACAGACGTATTTAATAAACGACAATACCCCTTGCGAGGATATCCCGAAGGACTGGCCAACCTGGTTGGACCGGATATGTTGCTAGCAAATATTGAGTGGCGCTTTCCACTGGCCCTGGTGGAATCCGGCATTATGGTTCCACCCGTGGGAATTTACCAGTTACATGGTACTTTATTCTATAGCGCAGGCGATGCCTGGGATAGTGAAATCGAGTCAGCAGATTACTCGAACAGCGCAGGATTAGAATTCTACATGAAACTTATACTAGGATACTTTATACCATTAGACATCAGGCTGGGTTATGCGCATGGATTTGACGAAAACGGAGAAGACCAGGTTTATCTTGATGCTTTATTTTCGTTTTAACACAAGCGTACCACTTTCCCAACACTCTATTATCAGCGACCAGCACGCACCAAACCGCCCAATCCCGCTTCTTCTAACACTGCATTCAAATTGGAACGAATAGCATCAGCCGTTTCATAACTCAATGCCTCTGCCAGCAAGCGCTTCGCGCGACCGGAAGTAAAATTGCGAACCACCCATTTGATTCGCGGCAAGTTGGCAACACTCATGCTCAGGCTGTCCACAGCCATACCTATTAACAATATTGCGGACGCTGGATCTCCAGCCATTTCACCGCACACACTGACCGGAACATTCTCCGCATGACTACCCTCGATGACCTGAATCAAAGCACGTAATACAGCCGGGTGTAAGGCATCATAGGATTCAGCGACACGGGAATTATTTCGATCAACTGCCAGCAGGTATTGTGTCAAATCGTTGGTACCCACGGACAGAAAATCGACCCGGCGCGCAATTTCCCGAACCTGGTACACGGCAGAAGGCACTTCAATCATTACACCAATTTTTGGCATTTCAATCTTATAACCTTCTTCCACTAACTCTTCGTAAGCACGCTTCAGGATCGCCAGTGAATCATCAACTTCATGCACACTATTAATCATTGGTAATAGCAACTGCATACGGTCAATGCCTTCGCTTGCACGTAACATGGCTCGTAACTGCACCAGAAAAATTTCGGGATGATCCAGTGTGATACGAATACCCCTCCAACCGAGAAAAGGATTATCTTCCTTAATGGGAAAGTACGGTAATGCCTTGTCACCACCCACATCCAGGGTGCGCAAAGTAACCGGCCCGCTATTAAATGACTGCAACACCTGTCGATAAATCTGAAGCTGTTCTTCTTCGCCGGGAAAACGATCCCGAACCATGAACGGAAATTCGGTACGATACAGACCAATGCCCTCTGCACCATTGGTATCTTTGGGAATAAGGTCTGCCAGCAAACCACTATTAATATGTAACGGAACATGCATCCCGTCCGGGGTTTCTGAAGGCAAATCCTGCAGTGATGCCAAATCCGCGGAGAGTTCCTGCTCTTCCTTGGCTAAACGGTTAAATTCAGCCAACACCGCTTTTGTAGGCGAAATATAAATTCGGCCCCGGTAGCCATCCACAATCATATTCAAACCATCAATACGACTGACTGGCAGATCTGCACCCATGACTGCCGCAATACCCATAGCTCGAGCTAAAATTGCGACATGCGATGTTCGGGAACCGGTTACCGAAACCACTCCAGCCAGCTGAGTAATAGGCACTTCCGCGAGCATTGCCGCGGTAATTTCTTCTCCGACCAACACTGTATTACGAGGATAATTTCGTGGTCCGTCATCACCACCGCTTTGTAATCTCACGAGTATTCGGCGACCCAGGTCTCGAACATCTTCGCCGCGTTCACGCAGATAGGGATCATCCATATCCTCAAAAGCACGCAGGTGCTCCCGGATGGTGTCGCGCAATGCGCCCGACGCCCAATTACCTTCGTGAATTCGTTGAACAACATCACCAACGAGTGCTTCATTTTCTAGCATCAACAAATAGGCATCAAACAGCGCCCGATCTTCAACCGGCAAGCGATCCGTTAATCTCGCCATCAAAGACTTGATATCCTGCCTGACGCCTTCTACAGCCAGACGAAAAATCTGTTCTTCTTTCTCAATGTCCTTGATCGTTCGATCGGGGATTGCATCCAAGTCCGCAGCAGGATAAAGCACAAATGCAGTACCAACGCCAACTCCCGGAGAGCCCGGCTGTCCGGCAATCGGTGCTGCGCTGCGTACCGGCGTTTGCTCGACAAGATTAATACCGCTGGCTTCCGCATGCGCAATAGCGCCCGATAACTGAGCTGCAATGGTAATCAGAAAGGTAACATTATCTTCATCGAATTCTTCACTGGCATAGCGTTGCACCACCAGTACGCCGAGTAATTTTCGATGATGGATGATTGGAACACCCAAATAAGCGTGATAATTTTCTTCGCCCGACCCTGGAATATACTGATAACGCGGGTGCTTGGCCGAATCAGCAATATTGACTACCTCTTCCCTTTCACCTACCTGACCCGTCAGGCCTTGTCCAAAATCAAGCCTTACCTTACCCACTGAGTCCGGATTTAGCCCGTCTGTTGCCATTAGTATATTCTGCCGATTTGTATGATCAGCCAAATATACGGAACATAAATCCACTGCCATCGCGCTTTTCACGCGTTGTACAATGATATGCAATGCGTCTCCAAGATCTTTCGCATCATTTACTTCCTGTACGATGCGTCGCAAAGTGTCGAGCATTATGTTCCTTTACTGTTTGTTCAATAATTACGAACTGCGTTCATTCATGCATCAAAATTTCAGACCCAAGCTCACTGCTCAGCTATAAACACTGAAACTGCATAGCAGACATTTTTAAAGAGGGTATGGGTAC
>NZ_CDLKIE010000219.1:0-5086 GCF_975902315.1 Kaarinaea lacus
ATAGATTTACTGGACAACGAGGAACTAGCCCCTATTGCCGTAGACGCCCTGGCAAAGACCTTGTTAGTGTTTGATGCCTATCATGACGTTATCGAAAAATCCAAAACGAATAACTTTGCCAAGCAGGTAGTGGATGCCTGGGCAGAGGGCACCTGGTTTACCCGTCGCGAAGCATTACCTGAATCAGTCACCGTTACCGTATTAAAAGTACCGGGTGAAACCAACACCGATGATTTATCGCCGGCGTCGGAAGCCTGGAGTCGCCCGGACATTCCATTGCATGCCAAGAGTATGCTGGTGAGCAAAATGCCGGAAGCACTGGGCATGATTGAAGAGTTACGTGGCAAAGGCCATCCACTTGCTTATGTGGGCGATGTGGTCGGTACCGGTTCATCGCGGAAGTCGGCCATTAATTCCGTATTGTGGCATATGGGTGAAGACATTCCCTTTGTACCCAACAAGCGCCAGGGAGGCGTTGTATTAGGTGGTCAAATCGCGCCGATCTTTTTTAATACGGCGGAAGATTCCGGTGCCTTACCTATTGAATGTGATGTCACCAAAATGAATTCCGGTGATGTCATTACTATTAAGCCTTACGAAGGTGTGATTCTTAATGAAAGTGGCGAGCAAATCAGTGCTTTCAATTTAACGCCTTCAACCATGCCCGACGAAGTACGTGCCGGTGGTCGTATTCCCTTAATCATTGGCCGCTCTTTGACGGACAAAACCCGCGAAGCACTGGACCTGGAACCTTCTGATTTGTTCCTGCGTCCTGTCGCGCCTGAAGATACCGGCAAGGGATTTACCCTGGCGCAAAAAATGGTGGGTAAAGCGTGTGGGGTAGATGGAATACGCCCTGGTACCTATTGCGAACCGCGCATGACTACCGTGGGTTCACAGGATACCACTGGTGCTATGACCCGGGATGAATTGAAGGAGCTGGCGTGTCTGGGTTTTTCCGCAGACCTGGTGATGCAAAGTTTCTGTCACACTGCCGCTTATCCCAAGCCGGTGGATATCAAGTTGCAACATGATTTACCGGAGTTCATTCAAACCCGCGGTGGTGTTTCCTTGCGCCCTGGCGATGGCGTAATCCACTCCTGGTTAAACCGTATGTTGTTACCTGATACTGTGGGTACCGGTGGTGATTCCCATACCCGTTTTCCTATCGGCATCAGCTTTCCCGCCGGTTCAGGCCTGGTGGCGTTTGCCGCGGCGTTGGGCGTGATGCCCCTGGATATGCCTGAGTCGGTATTAGTGCGATTTAAAGGTGAAATGCAACCGGGGATTACCTTACGTGACCTGGTTAATGCTATTCCCTACGTGGCGATTCAAAAAGGCCTATTAACCATCGCCAAGGAAAACAAGAAAAATGTTTTCTCGGGTCGTATTCTGGAAATTGAAGGCCTGCCCAATTTAAAAGTGGAGCAGGCATTTGAGTTATCCGATGCGTCCGCGGAACGTTCGGCGGGTGGTTGTACGGTGCGCTTAAACAAGGAACCCATTGCTGAGTATCTGAAATCCAATATTACCTTGTTGAAATGGATGATCGCCATGGGTTATGGCGATGAGCGAACTATCCAACGTCGTATCAATGGTATGGAAGCATGGTTGGATAATCCAACATTAATGGAAGCCGATCCTGATGCGGAATACGCAGAGATCATCGAAATTGATTTAAATGAAATTAAAGAGCCCCTGTTGGCGTGCCCCAATGATCCCGATGACATTAAATCCCTGTCGGAAGTGCAGGGCGAGAAAATTGATGAAGTGTTTATCGGTTCCTGTATGACGAATATCGGCCACTATCGTGCGGCGGGTAAAGTGCTGGAGCAGGCATCCGGGAATATTCCCACCAAGCTATGGATAGCACCGCCCACCAGGATGGATCAACATCAACTGACGGAAGAAGGCTATTACAGCACCTTTGGCAAGGTAGGCGCACGAACCGAAATGCCGGGATGTTCTTTATGCATGGGTAACCAGGCTCGTGTGGCGGACAACGCAACAGTAGTTTCCACGTCGACACGAAACTTTCCTAACCGCTTAGGTAAAGGTGCCAATGTCTATCTCTCATCAGCTGAATTGGCCGCGGTATCTGCCGCGTTTGGGCATTTACCAACAGTTAAAGAGTACATGGATGCTGTGAAACACATCGAACCACTGGCAGCGGATGTTTATCGTTACCTCAACTTTAATGAATTGCCGGATTATCAGGATATTGCGGATACTGTGGTGCCAGTGAAAATAACAGCAGCCTGATTTTATTGCTTTATACAGAAGTTCTTTTCTACAGAACTAAAAAGGGAAGCATAAGCTTCCCTTTTTTTTATAAATCACTAAGCTTGTTCTGGTTAATGCAACACCCTGGAAGCATTCTCATCAACCAGTTTTTGTGCGGCATTCAATACCGCTTTGCGGTTAAACAGTAATTGCCAGCGAGTACCGCCGCACTGTCGCCATAACACGGCAGAACGAACAGCTGCTAACAGCAGGGCGCGAATTTTGTTGGCATTATTCGGATTGGATATATGATTGTGTTCCCCGTTGACGATAATTCGCGGATTTAATGTGCTGATCGTTTGCGTATAAATATCCGCAAGGTTGGCGATAACATTGTCATGGGTGATTCCAAAATGATCCAGTTGTGCTGTGGCTTTTTCAACGCCTTCGGTAATGATGTCTAGCAGGTCTTTCCGTTTAATTAGTTTCCGCTCCAGCACCATTACGCCAATACTGTATTTGGTGACTTCAATATCTTTAGCACGGTCAGAAGAGCTTTCGGGTTTATTGGGTCCCAATTGTGCCAACAGCGTGCGAGCGCCAAATAACACGTTGGCCGAGTTGTCGTAGATGTCTTCCGGGCTGGCACTATCAAGTTTAAAAATACTTTTTATGCTCGCTTCGAAAGGTGCCTGGTCGCACATACCGGTGCGTGCGACTTGTTGCACTAATCGTGTGGCCTGGTAGATGCCGCAAAGTGCGATGGTTTTATCTCGAACTGTGTACTGCAATGTATCCTCCGAAACTCGCTATGTTGACCGCTAATATAATGTGTTCAGCTCAGGAATTGAAGGCTTTATCGATCACTCCACCGCCTAAACATTCATCATCCGAATAAAATACCACGGACTGGCCTGGGGTGACCGCTCGCTGGGGTTCATCAAATGTCACTGTGCAGTTTAGTTCGTCCAGTTCAATAATGGTGCAGGATTGATCGTTTTGTCGATATCGGGTTTTAGCGCAACATTTATAGGGTAACTTTGATGGTATGTCCGCAATCCAGTGTACATTTGTTGCTGCCAGGGTATTGGTAAACAGGCGAGGGTGATCATGGCCTTGCGCAACGATCAGGATATTGTCATCGAGGTTTTTCTCCACGACATACCATGGTTGACCATCTCCCTGTTTGGATCCACCGATTTTTAAGCCCTGGCGCTGGCCCAGTGTGTAATACATTAAGCCATCATGTTCGCCGATAACTTCATTATCAACGGTTCGTATTTCTCCAGGTTGCGCAGGCAGGTACTTGCTTAAAAATTCTTTAAATTTACGTTCGCCAATGAAACAGATTCCCGTGCTGTCTTTTTTAGCAAAATTGGCAAATCCGGCCTGTTCGGCCAGTGCTCTGACCTCTGGTTTGGTCAATGCGCCTAAAGGGAAGAGTGATTTACTCAATTGGTACTGGTTCAATTGGTGCAGGAAATAGGTTTGGTCCTTGTTGGTATCCACCGCCTTTAATAATCGGAACATTCCGTCACGATATTCACAACGTGCATAGTGACCTGTCGCGATATGATCGGCTCCAAGTTCTGTAGCGTGTTCCAGAAAGGTTTTGAATTTGATTTCCTTGTTGCAAAGAATATCAGGATTGGGAGTGCGTCCTTTCTTGTACTCTTCCAGAAAATACTGGAATACCTTTTCCCAGTATTCGCCAGAAAAATTACGGGTTAATAACGGTATATCGAGTTTTTTCGCGATCTTGCCGGCATCATCGAGATCTTCAGCCGCTGAACAAAACTCGTCATCGTCTTCCTCCCAGTTCTTCATGAAGATGCCCTGCAGCTGGTAACCTTGTTGTTTCAGCAATAATGCAGCGACCGAAGAATCAACGCCCCCGGAAAGACCAATCACAATGTTTTCTATAGTGGATTCGTTTGACATGGCGTTATGATAACAAATTAGCGCTTTCGACTGGAGCGTTTGTGACGAGGTCTTTCGCTGTTTCGCAATAATCGTTCAGGATGCTTTATGTCAGGCATAGTGGATAATGTTTCGATTACTTGCTCATCAGGTACTTGCTGATATTGACCCGGTTGCAGGTCGCCAAGCTCCCAGGGGCCGATTGCGACGCGAATCAAGCGTAAGGTGGGGTAACCTACAGCAGCGGTCATGCGCCGCACCTGCCGATTGCGGCCTTCGTTAATGCTGAGTTCAATCCAGGAAGTTGGTATGGCTTTACGTTCACGTATGGGAGGATTGCGCGTCCATACGCCAGGGTCATCAATAATAGTTGCTGTTGCAGGGGCAGTTAAGCCATCTTTTAGCTCGACACCTTTTCTCAGGGAATCGATCGCGTTGTCATTAATATCGCCTTCCACTTGTGCCCAGTAGGTTTTCTTCAGTTTAAACGCGGGGCTGGCAATCAGGTTCTGCAATTTTCCGTGATCTGTTAGCAGTAACAATCCTTCGCTATCACGATCCAGTCGCCCGGCCGGATACACATTTTTAATGGAAATATAATCCGCCAGTGTTTCGCGATTCTCCTGGTCGGTAAACTGAGTGAGGACGTTGAATGGTTTGTTAAACAGGACGAGCATGGCGATGCTGTCAGAAGAAGCTACCTGATATTAGTCCTGGAGTATCTCTGGCGAATCGCCGGTCAGGGTTTTCAGGAATTCCACAATGGCATCGAGCTCTTCTGGAGTTAACACTTTATTAGTTTGTGTTTTTGCCATAATCTTCACGGCCTCTTTTAATGTTTTCGCCGAACCATTGTGGAAATAGGGCGCAGTGAGTTCAATATTTCTCAACGGTGGAACTCGCCACATATATTTCTCGGAAGGATCTTTGGAAAACTCATGGC
>NZ_CDLKIE010000220.1:0-11722 GCF_975902315.1 Kaarinaea lacus
GAGCAGATTGCCAAGCGCCTGCATGGGTTCAGAAACAGGAACCTGCTCCAGATGTACTGTTGCACCCACCTCGCTCGATTCAAGTATATGGTTCAAGTCTGCAATCAAGCCATCAGAGATATCGATCGCAGCAGAAGCCATATTACGAAGTGCGATACCGAGTTCAATACGGGGGACGGGTCGATGAAGCCTGGTTAGCAGCGATTGTTTTTGTTCGTCGGTTAGATTGGGTAGTGAAAGTTTTTGCTGATGGACCTGTAATCCTAACGCTGCATCACCCACTGTGCCAGACACAAAAATTCTGTCTCCCGCTTGCGCAGCGCTTCTTTTTAATGCTTTGCCTTGCGGTACAAATCCCATTAATTGAACCGTTACACTCAATGGCCCCTGAGTGGTATCACCACCAATTAACTGCACATTAAATGCTTTAGCCAGTGTATAAAACCCATCACAGAAATGTTGCAACCATGCTGCATCAACTTTCGGCATCGTTAAAGCCAACGTTGCCCATGCGGGTTCGGCACCCATAGCTGCCATATCACTCAGATTTACCGCAAGCGCTTTATAACCGATATCAAATGGCTGGCTATCCCGGGGGAAATGAACAGCCTCGACCAGCGTGTCCACCGCTGTTATTAATTGAAACCCCGTTGGAATATTGCTAATCGCAGCATCATCACCAATAGCCAGCGCCACATCATCGCGAACAACGCCACGATCCTTGAAGTATTTATCGATGAGGAAAAACTCGGATTGAGTCATAAGTTCCGCAGTTAATTAAAAATTAACATCAAACGAGCTGGTAGTTTATATGAATGTCTAGTGAGAAGATTTTTTTGCGTTTATTTCTGCAGCGCGCAATTTTTTTGCGGCCGCATCCAGGATACTATTAACATACTTGTAACCATCCTCGGCGCCAAATACTTTGGCAATCTCAACTGCCTCATTAATTACCACCCTGTAAGGTATGTCCAGACGAAACTGGAGTTCATATACACCAAGTCGCATAATCGCGCGTTCTACCGGATCAATCTCACTAAAGGGTCGGTCCAGATAAGTGTGAATATGATCATCGATCTCGTCGATGTGCGCAGGTACTTTGTGCAATAATTCCTGAAAATATTTTAAATCCACTTTGGACATATCGTGTTCCAGCACAAACTGCTGATCAATATCCGACAAATCCACCTTGGTCATTTCCCACATATACAGGGCTTGAACAGCGCGCTTTCGGGCCAGGGAACGTGCTTTACTCATAGAGGTACTTAATCTAGTTGTGTCGCCGTGAATGTGTATTGCAATCTTATATTAGTAAGAATGTGTTTGTATCAGTCTAGCGCTCGCAACAGGTTTACCATCTCGATCGCTGACATAGCGGCTTCCACGCCTTTGTTACCTGCTTTGGTACCCGCACGTTCGATAGCTTGCTCAATTGTGTCGACAGTCAACACACCAAATGCTACCGGAACATCATATTGAGAGGACACTTGCGCCAGGCCTTTGGTACATTCGCCAGCAACATATTCAAAGTGCGGCGTACCGCCACGGATAACCGCGCCCAATGCGATAATGGCATCAAACTGTTTTTTTGCTGCAATTCTCTGGGCTGCGAGTGGCATTTCAAAAGCGCCAGGCACGCGAACAATCTGAATATCATTGTCATCAGCACCATGACGTTTCAAGGCATCAATTGCGCCATCTAACAGGCTTTCCACCACAAAACTGTTAAAGCGCGACACGACAATACAAAACTGAGCACCCTGAATCGTCAATTCACCTTCATATGTTTTAAAATTATTCATCGCTCTATTGCTTCTCGGTTATTTTAATCTATTAATGAATTAGTTCAGCTGCCAGCTTAATTTGTTTCGCTGGCAACATATTCAACCACTTCCAGTCCAAAACCGGACAAACCATGAATACGTTTCGGCGCGCTCATGACACGCATTTTACGCACACCCAAATCCAGTAATATTTGTGCGCCGGTACCATAGGTACGTAAATCCGTGCTGGATTCACGTCTTGGTGGTGTTTCACCCTGATCTTCCAGCTGATAACTTTCTACCTGTCGAATAATGTCGTTTTTTTCATCTGGATAACTGAGCAAAACGATGACACCAATGCCTTCATGATCAATCCTTCGCATCACATCTTCTAACGGCCACCCCGTATCCTTGCGCTGAATACCCAACACGTCATTCAGGTAATGGGGCATATGTACACGCACCAGGGTCGGTTCAGATGATCTAATATTGCCCTTCACCAGGGCAAAATGGACCTGGTTATCGATACGATCACGGTAGCTGACCAGGTGAAATTCACCAATGTGATTCTTTAACTGACACTCGGCTACTCGTTCCAGACTCTTTTCATTGGACAAACGATAGTGGATCAAATCAGCGATGGTTCCGATTTTCAGATCAAATTCTTTAGCAAAAACTTCCAGGTCAGGACGACGAGCCATACTGCCGTCTTCATTAAGTATTTCCACAATGACACTGGCAGGTTCCAGTCCAGCCATACGCGCCAAATCACAACCCGCTTCCGTATGCCCAGCTCGGGTTAACACGCCGCCGGGTTGCGCCATGATGGGAAAAATATGTCCTGGCTGCACAATATCTGTCGGTCTGGCATCCGGCGCCACGGCCGCCTGAACGGTTGCTGCCCGGTCTGCAGCAGATATACCTGTCGTCACGCCCTCTGCCGCTTCAATGGATACCGTAAAGTTAGTTCCGTAAGCAGCACTGTTGTTATTCACCATCAGCGGCAAACGTAATTGTTCACAACGTTCCCTGGTTAAGGTCAAACAAATCAGTCCACGGCCATATCGCGCCATAAAATTAATATCCACTGCGTTTACCTTACTGGCCGCCATCACCAGGTCGCCTTCGTTTTCGCGATCTTCGTCATCCATCAAGATCACCATTTTTCCCTGGCGAATATCGTCAATTAATTCTTCTGGCGTATTAAGTTCCATACTATTTTTTAGTACCTGATGCGTTACTTTTAATCTACAGTTTTCACATAATTCATTATGCTAAATAAAACCATGCTTCGCTAAAAATTTCTCATCAATAGCGGTAATCAAATCACTATCTTTATCTGCAGCCTTGTCACCTAATAACAATCGTTCGAGGTAACGGGCAATGATGTCTGCTTCCAGATTGACATGCCGTCCGGCCGTATAATCACCCATAGTTGTTTCCTGTAAGGTATGGGGAACAATATTTAATTCGAACTCACTGCCTGAAACGGTATTGACCGTCAGGCTGATACCATCAACACAAATCGAACCTTTTTCAGCAATGTACTTAGCCAGGGTATCCGGTGCCTTGATGACAAAGCGCTCCGACCGGCCATCGCTCCAACGTTTAATAACTTCACCAACGCCATCGACGTGACCACTGACCAGGTGGCCACCGAGCCGTGTTGTTGGTGTTAAAGCCAGCTCCAGATTGACCCGGTCACCCGTTTGCCATTGGCCAGCAATAGTACGGGACAAGGTTTCTCCCGATACATCAGCAACAAAGCCATTGGCAGTTTTCTCAACCACGGTCAGACACACGCCGCTCACGGCAACACTGTCGCCCAAAGCCAGATCATCCACAGATAATTTACCGATATGGAGCGTGAGTCGCATATCGCTGTTTTTTTGTTGCAGGGCTTCAATTTGCCCGACGCTTTGTATAATTCCGGTAAACATGATGGCTATCTGTAGAAACTATTCAACTCCAGTAATTATTCGGCTTATAGTAATGATACAACATACTATTTGATATATTTCTGATGGGCAATGATACGCCAATCATCACCTATCTGGCGAGTATCAAGCAGCTCAAGTTCGAGTTTTTGCGCCATCGTCGTCAATTCTGGTAGATGAAAAGCGCCCCTGGCCTGATCACCCATCAAACTTGGGGCAATATAAAAAATAAACTCGTCAATCAGGCCCTTCGCCAGCGCGGCACCATTAAGTCGCGCCCCTGCCTCAATCATCACTTCATTAATTTCACGCCTGGCGAGATCATGCAGCACGGCTTTAAGGCTAATATGTTCGTCATCACACTCCATCTGTACGACTTTTGCGCCAGAGTGTTCCAGTTCAGTAATGCGTGCCTGGTCGTAACTGCCAGAATATATTAATGTCGTTCCTGGCAAGCTTAGCATCTTGCTGGTTACTGGCGTGCGTAATTGTGTATCAATAATGACACGCAATGGCTGGTCATCATCCGTAAAATTTGCCAATGCGGAATTATCACTAGCGGGTAAACGTACGTTTAATGATGGATCGTCCGCGAGTACCGTTCCAATGCCAGTCATAATCGCTGAGCTACGTGCGCGATACCGGTGTACATCCTGCCGTGCCGCCTCCCCTGTGATCCACTGACTTTCACCCGAGGCCATCGCGGTACGACCATCAAGACTCATCGCGATTTTACAGCGCACATAGGGCAACTGCCGCTGCATGCGTTTGATAAAACCGGGATTCAGTAAACGCGCTTCATCTTCCAGCAATCCGTGCTCAACACTTATTCCCGCCTCAGATAACTTTTCAATGCCTTTGCCGGCAACCAGTGGGTTGGGATCCGTCATCGCAACTACCACTTTCGCCACATTGGCACCGATCAGTGCATCAGCGCAGGGTGCAGTCCGGCCAAAATGACTACAGGGTTCCAGGGTAACGTAAACGGTAGCACCTTCTGCATTAGCGCCTACCTGTTGCAAGGCAACAATTTCAGCGTGAGGACCACCGGCACGCTCATGCCAGCCCTCGCCGATGATATTGTTATCTTTTACGATGACGCAACCAACGCGCGGATTCGGATCAGTAGTGAATAAGCCGTTGCTAGCCAGCTCTATGGCTCTCGCCATATAACGACGATGCTGTTCGTCGCTCACTCTTTCGATTCCTTTTGATCAATCAGGTCGAGTTGTAATTTCTTAAGTTCAGGTGTGGGCAGTTTTTCCAGTCGCTCAATTTCTTCGCGAAAAGCATTCACATCTTCAAAACTGCGATACACGGAGGCAAATCGTACATAAGCAACCTGGTCAACATTCTTGAGTGCTTCCATGACCCATTCGCCCAGTCGGGTTGCCTTGATTTCGCGGTCGCCGGTGGCGCGCATTTGCTGCTTGATATTGTTAATTAGTCCTTCCACAGCATCAGATTCAATGGGACGTTTTTCCAACGCCCGTACTATTCCGCTGCGAAGTTTTTCTTCATTAAAGGGTTCACGTCGACCGTCATTTTTAACGATCTGTGGCATAACCAGTTCCGCTGTTTCAAAGGTGGTAAATCGCTCACTGCAGGTTAAACATTCGCGACGACGACGCACGACGTAGCCTTCATCGGCCAGGCGAGAATCGATTACCTTGGTTTCATCAGCTTCACAGAATGGGCAACGCATAGAGAGAATCCACTATAGCAACACATTAACAATAGCAGATAATCCAATGAAAAGCATAGGCTTTTTGCAGGCTGTCCCGCATCAACCCAGCGACTGGACGACGAAATAACTTATGCTTTATAGACAGGATAGCGCTTGCAGATTTCGAGCACCTGACCTTTGACACGCTCAATGGTGGCTTCATTGTTGATGTCATCCAGGACATCACAAATCCAGCCCGCAAGATCCCGTGCCTCTGTTTCTTTAAAACCACGGGTGGTCATTGCCGGTGTACCAATACGTAAACCACTGGTGACAAATGGTGACTGAGGATCATTGGGTACGCTGTTTTTATTGACCGTAATATTGGCACGTCCCAGGGCAGCATCAGCATCTTTGCCGGTGATACCCTTCTCGATCAGGTCCACCAGAAACAGGTGATTATCAGTGCCGCCTGAAACAATTTTTACGCCCCGCTCCATCATTACGTCCGCCATGATTCGCGCGTTTTTTACAACCTGTTGCTGGTAATCTTTAAAAGATGGCTCAAGCGCTTCTTTAAAAGCCACCGCTTTGGCGGCAATAACGTGCATCAGGGGACCACCCTGCGTACCGGGAAATACCATGGAATTCAATTTCTTCTCTATTTCCGGGTTGGATTTTGCCAGAATCAATCCACCGCGTGGACCGCGCAAGGTTTTATGCGTGGTGGTTGTAGTCACGTCGGCAATTTGCACGGGACTGGGATAGACATCCGCCGCCACCAGGCCAGCAACGTGCGCCATATCAACCACCAGGTAAGCGCCTACCTTATCCGCTATATCGCGAAATCGTTGCCAATCCACGATGCGCGAGTAAGCACTAAAACCACCGATGATCATTTTCGGCTTGTGCTCCATGGCCAATGCTTCCACTTCATCGTAGATGATTTCGCCGGTATCATCACTGATACCGTACTGCACGGCGTTAAAAATCTTTCCGGAGAAATTTACTTTTGAACCATGGGTTAAATGCCCACCATGAGCCAGGCTCATACCCAGTATCGTGTCACCCGGTTGCAGTAATGCAAGATAAACCGCGGCGTTAGCCTGCGATCCAGAGTGTGGTTGAACGTTGGCATAATCAGCACCGAACAATTGCTTAACGCGATCGATGGCTAGTTGCTCAGCGACATCGACGTTCTCACAGCCACCGTAATAACGTTTACCGGGATAACCTTCAGCATATTTATTGGTGAGCACCGAGCCTTGCGCTTGCATGACACGCGGACTGGTATAATTCTCCGAAGCAATCAGCTCGATGTGTTCTTCCTGGCGTTTTTCTTCTTCCTGAATTGCGTTCCACAATTCTTCATCAAATCCGGCAATGGTCATATCTTTGGTAAACATAGGATTCCCACTCAGTTAACAGGTGTCACAAATAATCAAGATTTTTTAACGGCATACGCAACGAACCGGTAATTTATAATTACTTATTTTCTGCGCGCGCTGCGTCAGGTCAGGGTAAATCACCCTCTCCCTCAACCAGTCCTTCCTTCTGCACAGGCATCAAGTCCGCTTTACTGACACCCAGCATAATAGCCGCACTACTGGCGACATAGATAGAAGAATAGGTACCGACAACTACACCGATAATCAGTGCCGTCGCAAAACTATGAATAATTTCACCACCCACAACAAACAGGGCGATCAGCACCAGCAAGGTCGTAATAGAAGTCATCAAGGTTCGGGACAGTGTTTGATTCAGCGACGTATTGGCAATTTCAATGGGCGAACCTTTGCGCATTTTACGAAAATTTTCCCGGATACGATCAAATACGACAATAGTGTCATTCAAGGAGTAACCAATTACCGCAAGGCATGCCGCCAACACGGTCAGATCAAAATCCAGTTGCAGAGCTGAGAATACACCCAGGGTAATTAACACATCGTGAAACAAGGCCAGTACAGAACCCACCGCGAAACGCCATTCAAATCGGAAAAACACATAAATAAAAATACAAATCAACGCGTACAAAACGGCCAGACCACCATCTTCCGTTAATTCTTCTCCAACTTGAGGACCTACAAATTCCACACGCCGCAAATCAATAGAATCACTGGAGGCACTCTGTAATACCTTCACGACCCGGGTACTTAAATCAGCGTCATTCTCGCCGGAAACAGGCGCCAGGCGAACCAGGATATCCTGAGAAGTGCCAAAGTGTTGTACAACGGCATCAGGAAAACCACCAGATTCCAAAGCATTTCGTACCTGTCCCAGCTCAACGGATTGTGAATAGCCCAGTTCGATAAGCGTACCGCCGCTAAAATCCAGTCCGAAATTCAAGCCTCGAGTGAAAAGTGATGCCAGTGAGCCAATGATCAGTATGGCAGAAACGGTCAACGCAATATTGCGCTTACCCATAAAATCAAAGTGTGGTGCCGTTTTAAATAGTTGCATAGTCGTTCCAGAAGAATTTTTTCAGTACTATTATTTTATAAAATCAGATCGAGAGCTTTTCCACCCGTTTCCCGCCGTATACCAGATTCACCACCGCACGCGTACCCATAATTGCAGTAAACATAGAGGTTATAATGCCGATGGACAAGGTGATGGCAAAACCCTTAATAGGACCAGAGCCAAAACCAAACAGAATTATTGCGGCAATCAAGGTTGTGATATTAGCGTCAGCGATCGTTGATACGGCTTTAGCGTACCCGGAATGAATACTGGCCTGCGGACTATTGCCATTGCGTATTTCCTCCCGAATACGTTCAAAGATCAGTACATTGGCATCTACCGCCATACCGACGGTTAATACGATACCAGCGATACCCGGCAAGGTAAGCGTAGCCTGCAACATGGAAAGCACTGCAACGATGGCCACCAGGTTGAACATCAACGCCAGGTTGGCAATTAAACCAAAGCCTCTGTACCAGATTGCCATGAAAGCCAGTACCAGTATAAAACCAATAATCACCGAGCGAGTACCCTGATCGATATTATCCTGTCCCAGGCTTGGACCAACGGTACGCTCTTCCACAATGTCGATAGGCGCAGCCAGCGCACCCGCGCGTAGCAGCAATGCCAGATCGCGTGCTTCGCGCGTGTCATCAAGACCAGTAATCATGAAGCGCTTGCTTAATTGATCCTGAATCCGTGCAACATTGATAACCTCTTCAACCTTGCGTTTGGTTTTAACAATTTTTCCATCCACTTCCCGGGTATCGATTTTATTTTCGATAAACACCACAGCCATCAGCTTTTTGATATTTTCGCCAGTCACCTTGCTGAAGATGTTAGCGCCCTTACCATCAAGGGTGATAAACACTGTCGGCCCACCACTCTGCTGATCGATGCCAGATGACGCATCAATAATATAATCACCCGTTAACATTACCCGGTTCTTTAACAATACATGGCCAGCACCACGTTGCTTATAGAGCTTGAGCCCCGCAGGCACGCGACCATTTACGGCATCCTGTACATCATGAGTTTCATCGGCCAGGCGAAATTCCAGTGTGGCAGTCGCACCCAGGATTTCTTTGGCTCGAGCCGTGTCCTGTACTCCCGGTAATTGCACGACAACACGATCCGTACCTTGCTGTTGAATCACCGGTTCAGCGACACCCAACTCGTTAACACGATTGCGCAATGTGGTAATGTTTTGCTTAACGGCCAACCTGCGAACTTCGGTTTTTTCCCGTTCGGTCATGGTGGTCAGTAGATAAAACGCGCCGTCTTTTTCAAAGGTATCAAACTGTAAATCCGGATACTCCTTACGCAGCAATTCTTCTGCCTGGGTACGCGTATCATCATCCTTGAAGCGGACTTCTACACCATCAATTTCACCAGACGACTTTTGGTGATGATCTATTTTGGTATAACGCAAACGATTTTCACGCAGCAGCGTACGGTAATCACTGATATAGCGCTCTTCGGATTGAGATATTGCAGCATCAACGTCCACTTCCATCAGAAAGTGCACACCGCCCCGCAAATCCAGCCCGAGATACATGGGTAACCCATTAATGGCCAGCAACCACTCCGGTGTGCGTGGGGCCAGGTTTAACGCAACAATGAAGTCATCGTTCAATTGTTTGCGTACTGCATCTTTAGCTTTAAGTTGATCTTCAGTATTGGAAAAACGCACCAGAACTCTTTCATTTTCCAGAAGAATAGCTTTGAAAGGGATGTTTTCGTTTTGCAGCACAGTGCGCACCGTTTCCTGGGTGGCAAGACTCACTTCCAC
This sequence comes from Kaarinaea lacus, assembly GCF_975902315.1. Taxonomy (NCBI): domain Bacteria; kingdom Bacillati; phylum Cyanobacteriota; class Cyanophyceae; order Nostocales; family Nodulariaceae; genus Kaarinaea; species Kaarinaea lacus. The sequence continues at coordinate 9,619 of NZ_CDLKIE010000220.1, forward strand.
GCCCCGCGTGGATGAGACTTGCAACGCGGGATCTTCGCCATACAGGTTTGGCGCCGCGTACAGCATGCCGACTACTAGCACGATAATAATAAGTAAGTATTTCCACAGGGGGTATTGATTCAGAATCATGAAAGATAACCGGTAATCGTTTATGAATTAATCTTTTGCTTTATAAGTGCCTTTGGGAACCAGTGAAGCGATGGCATTACGTTGCACTTTCACTTCAACACCATCGGCGATTTCAACAGTAATAAAACTGTCGCCGACATCACTGATGCGCGCCAGCACGCCACCATTGGTAACCACTTCGTCACCTTTGGCCAATGCTTCGACCATTTGCTTGTGTTCTTTAGCACGTTTTGCCTGGGGACGAATCAATAAAAAATAGAACAAAACAAAAATCAGTATCAGGGGAATGAATCCCATCAATCCACCTTCAGGTGGTGCACCAGCAGCACCTTCCGCCATTGCGTTTGAAATAAAAAAGCTCATGTCCATGGTTTTACCTTCATATTATGTTTTTCGTAGTTAATCATTGGAGGGCACATCAAATGCCGGCCCTTGAGCGGGCGCTATTATTACATATATCACTAACTTATTGCATCGCAATCACCCAGATTGCTCCACATTTAACCAGTCGCGGAAATACCCCTCAGCCGATAAAACTCTTCACAGAACGGGTCCAGGCCCTGTTCTTCAAGTGCTTTCCGCAAACCACGCATTAGCTCTTGATAATAATAAAGATTATGAATGGTATTCAGTCGCGAACCCAGGATTTCGCCGGTCTTGTCGAGGTGGCGTAAATACGCCCGGGAATAATTTTGACAGGTGTAACAACCGCATTGTGCATCCAGGGGTGCCGTATCGTCCGCGTATTGGGCGTTGCGAATCTTGACTTCACCATAACGGGTAAACAAATGACCATTTCGGGCATTACGCGTGGGCATGACGCAATCGAACATATCGACGCCACGCCTCACTGATTCGACGATATCTTCGGGACGACCGACGCCCATTAGATAGCGTGGCTTGTCCTCAGGCAGTTTGTGGGCTGTATGATCCAGAATACGCAGCATGTCGTCCTTGGGTTCGCCCACTGACAAACCACCAATGGCATAACCGTCAAACCCAATCTCCAGCAGCCCCGCCATGGATTCATCGCGTAAATGCGTAAACATACCCCCCTGTACAATACCGAACAAGGCCGCCGGATTGTCGCCATGAGCCTCTTTGCTGCGTTTGGCCCAGCGCAGGGATAACTCCATGGATGCGCGGGTTTGTTCTTCGTCAGCCGGATAGGGCGTGCACTCATCAAATATCATCACCACATCGGCACCCAGCTCGCGTTGCACGCGCATGGATTCTTCGGGGCCCATAAAAACCTTGTCGCCATTAACCGGCGATGCAAAGGTCACACCCTCTTCCGTAATCTTCGCGGAAACCGGATTCCTGCCGCTTGCAGCACCGGGATGTTCTTTCGCATCACGCCCCAGACTGAATACCTGAAATCCACCGGAGTCAGTAAGAATTGGCCCTTGCCAATGCATGAAGTTATGCAAGTCTCCATGCTTCTGGATGATCTCAGTGCCGGGGCGCAACATTAAATGGAAGGTATTGCCGAGAATCATTTCGGCACCGATACCGATTAACTCTTCCGGGGTCATGGCTTTTACGGTGCCATAGGTACCTACGGGCATGAAGGTGGGCGTTTCGACCGTACCGCGCTCGAACTGCAAACGACCACGGCGGGCAAGGCCGTCAGAATTGATTCGCTCAAATTTCATCTACACAAATTAAGAGGCAGTTTTAAATCGGCATATTGTAACGTTTTTGTGTATGTAACGTTACTTATATATCTGGTTTTTTCCGGCATCGAATATACTCCAGACTCAATTACCGATACAATTCGTTAGAAAATCTCTTCAACAAACTACAACAAAAGAATTAGTGTATGGCATTTATTAGAATACTATCACGTCAATATCTATTACTTTCTTTCTCACTTCTATTGATATCTACCAGTGTTTTGCTCTCATGTAGCAGTGGTGGCGATAGTAACAAGCAAACCGATTCTAAAAGCTACTACCTTCCCTACCTGGGCAGC
>NZ_CDLKIE010000221.1:0-5957 GCF_975902315.1 Kaarinaea lacus
CTACCGCAAGTGGGTCGAAGATAATGAAATGAGCAGTCCGGAAGAAGACCTGCGCATGTATGAAACAATTGATGCGCTAAAGAAGGACGAGATCACCATCGCGGTCGCTGCAGAATTTTCCCGTGGTAAATCCGAGTTAATCAATGCGATCTTCTTCGCCAACTACGAGCGTCGTTTGTTGCCATCTTCAGCAGGACGCACCACCATGTGTCCTACAGAATTGTATTTTGATAAGGAGGCGGAGACTCCCTACATTCGCCTGCTTCCCATTGAAACTCGTCTGGAAGACATGAGTATCGCCGAATACAAACAGCATCCCGATCACTGGATTAACATTGAGCTGGACATCGAGTCCGTTGATAGCCTGGTAGAAGCATTCAAGGAAATTGGTAAAACCAAATCTGTTAGCCGAGACAAGGCGATTCAAATGGGGCTCTATACCGAGGCTTATTTCCAGCACATGAACGAAGCGCCATTGCAAATTGAAATTCCCATGTGGCGCCATGTCCTCATCAGTTTCCCGCATCCATTGTTGAAGCAGGGCTTAACTATCCTCGATACACCTGGTCTCAATGCCCTGGGCAGTGAGCCGGAGTTAACCATGGATATGTTGCCTCGCGCGCAATCTGTCATGTTTGTGCTGGCCGCCGATACCGGTGCGACTAAATCCGATATGGAAATCTGGCAGCAGTACGCCAAGTCCTATCGTGAAACCCAACAAACGGGTGTGCTTATTGTATTAAATAAAATAGATACCCTGTGGGATGAGTTGCACGACGATGAAACCGTCCACAAAAGCATCCAGGGACAATGCAATGAAACAGCGGATACGCTGGGTATTCCCATTGACGACGTGTATCCGATTTCCGCGCAAAAAGGATTATTGGCAAAAATCAAAAAAGATGATGCGCTGCTGGAAAAAAGTGGCTTACCTTCACTCGAGGTCGCGCTCTCTGACGACATCCTGTCAAAGAAACAGGAAATCATTCGGGAAAACATCGTCTCTAAAATTGGTAGCATGGTGGAGTCGACAAAATCTGTGCTCACGGAACGTCACGACAGTGGCAAGAGCCAGCTTGCAGAATTACGTTCTTTGTCGGGTAAGAGTGCCGACGTTTTGATGGATACCATGAAAAAGCTGCGCGCTGAACAGGCGGTCTATCAAAAAGATGTCGAAAACTTTCAAACCAGCCGGCATGTATTAAAGCGCCAACTCGTGGCTCTGAATGAAACCCTGTCTATTGAGTCGCTGGATCAATTGATTTCTAAAACCCGGGAATCGATGGTGGATAGCTGGACCACCAATGGAATGAAAAACGGGATGAAAACATTTTTCGATGGCGCCAAGGACACTATGACCCAGGTAAACTGGCAGGTCGATAAATCTAACAAACTGGTTACTTCAATTTATGACCGGTTTCGTGAAGAGCATGGTTTTACCGATATTAAACCCTTGTTGTTTACTACCCATAAATACTCTCGCGAACTGGCGCAGCTTTACGAAAAAGCAGAAATGTTTCGTAAGAGCCCTGTTACCACGATGACTGAACAAAGTTTTGTCGTTAAAAAATTCTTTGTCTCCATGGTGAGTCATGCTCGAAATATATTTTTCCGAGCCAATGAAGACGCAGAAAACTGGGCGAAGACGGTACTGCTGCCATTGGCTAAACGGATTAAGGAACGCAAAGCGCAGCTTGAAAAGCGTATCGAAAATTTACAGAAGGTTAAATCTTCTCGGGAAAAGATTGGCGAAAACATCCAGCGTCTGGAAAAAGAAACCTCCGAGCTGGAAGCACAGCTTGAATCGATCAACAACATCCTGGAAGTTATTCATTCTCCGCTTCCGTGGCATTCTGACCATGGAAATGAAGCGATGTCCAATAACTCCATGGCCACCAGTGAGGCTGCGGCAGGCGGTGCGGTAGTCACTGCCCTGCACGGCGTTCAGTAGTCATTCACTTTTTTATCTCAGTTAATTAAGCCACCTGAAGTTCAGGTGGTTTCCTTTCCTGTTGTTTTCTATGGATTTATTATTCAATAATCTGAATTGTGCCGCATGGACTACCATTCTCAGTAGATCAATGATTTGTGTGGTATTATTAATTCAATAGTAATAATAATATTAGGGATATCGAGAAGTCGTACGAGTTGAAGTCGCAGGTCCTCGATATCAGGGTCAATCGGCAAAACGATCAAAGCAATGCAATGCGCGGATCACCGGAAATTCATCTGTATCGTTAGCTACGTTTTATCTGTCTTTAGTTACAATCATAAGTAGTAGTGACCGAAAGTTTGCATTGTTAAGTCGGAGGTTTCAGATGTTGATAGTAGAGAGAATTAAAAAGCCATTACTGGTTTTCTTTTTGTTGTTTGGAATGGCGTCTGGTGTTTTTGCGACGCCCGCTGCAAAGGACTTTGGCGATTACACAATTCATCTTAATGCGTTTAACAGCGATACACTGCAACCGAATGTAGCCAAAGCATATAACATCATTCGCAGTAAGAATCGCGGACTGCTAACTATATCAGTAGTCAAGAAATCAAAATCATCAAATGGAAAGCCGGTCAAAGCCACAGTGAATGCCAAAGCCACTAATCTAACGGGGCAACTTAAAAATATCCAGGTTCGGGAAATCAATGACGCGGATGCGGTGTATTATATTAGTGAATTTCACGTTGCGGATAAGGAAATACTCGACTTTACCATCAACGTGACTCCGGATAATGGTTCAGGTCCCTATACCGTCGAGTTACGCCAGCAATTTTTCACCCAGTAACTTTTCCAGTTCACAGAAGTCTTCCTCAATATAAAACAGATGAATTCGTTGTGGGATTAGTAACAGTTCCCACAACGACAGGTTTTCTTTCCGGTTTGCGTTGCGAAATCATCATGCATTAAAAATTCGTCTATTCTCGGAGCAAACTCCTGATTCTTCGGCTAATATTTCTATTAATCAGCATAACTTGCAGGGAGGGGCACTTCAGTGTCGAGGGTGAACCGGCTTTGGTCCACGGCCGTACTTTGGTTGATGATTTTTCTTTGTTGTTCTATGGCATTGGCGAAGTCAGAGAGTGATAACGGGCCAGATAACAATAAGAACAGTTATCTTACTTTTGGTTTCTTGCCAATAGAAAGTCCAATTGCTTTATTTAAACGCTTTGCTCCATTGCGAGATTATCTGGCTTCACAAATACAGCAAGAAATTCGAATGGAAACAGCAAAAAATTTTACCGAGTTCTCCAGACGTACCGAACAACGTCAATATGACATTGTGTTTACCGCTCCACATATGGCACTGCAGGCACTTGATGGTAATCACTATGAAGTGGCAGCAACATTTACCAAGCCGTTGAAATCAGTATTTGTCGTAAAGGAAAAGAGCTCCATTCAAAATATACAGGACCTGGAAAGTAAAACCATTGCGACTCCACCTAACGAAGCAATTGTAACTATGGTAGCTAGAAAATACCTGGATGCGAATGGCATAAAAGCAGTGCAATATAGTACTTACCAAACACACAATGCCGCATATTCTGCAGTACTGGGTGGTGAAGCTGATGCCGCGGTAATATCCAATTTCATCGCAATGAAAGCCATTTCAAAAAACGTTGCGTTAAAAATTGTGGCGCAGAGTGATCCGTTTCCAGGCATCGGTATATTAGTCGCCAGGGATTTGCCTGAACAGTTAAAGCAAGATTTAAAAAAATCCATATGGGCTATGAGAGACCTGCCACAGGGCAAGGTCATATTAAAGACTATCGCGCAGCCGGGATATATCGAAGCAAGCAAAAATCAATTCGAAGTATTGCGACCTTTTGTGCAGGTCGCCGTACCCTAGATTAGGTAATTCACAGTTATATCGGGATTGCCAGGCATGAACGCAGTTATTACCGGGGATGATCATTGTTAGTCGATAACCCTCATGAACAAATTGAGCCAAATACTGAGACTAAAACGCCGTCCTCAGAAGTGCGCGATTCGATTCAAAAAATAAAGCTTCGCCTTTCAACCCGGTTGATCATTGCTTTGGCGGCCATATTGACCACCATGTTATTTGCGATCACCTGGAATAGTATCCGACTCATTAATTCCAGTCATGCTGATTTGCTGGAGCAATCTATTGATGTGGAAACCAAGCTATTGACCAATTCTTTGGCGCCTGGATTAGCGGTAAATGACAGGGCTATTCTCAAAGACGTTCTTTCATTGCTGGTCACTAACAAACATTATGAGTACATCATTGTTTACAACCTTTCCGGTGAAGTGATGGCAAAGTTGGGTGAGTCGAGCAATAACGCGCTTGATCCCAACTATAATGAGGCACTTAAAGATGGTGTTTATGATGTGGTTAGCGAGATCAGTTTAGCCGGGCAGGCTTTGGGCAAGGTTGAGATTGGCTATTCACTGGTATCTGTCAATAAAATACTGTCAGAAACAAAAAATCAGAATACCGCTATCGGTGCACTGGGATTGCTGCTTTCAATTCTGGTTACGATCGTGCTGAGCCTGTATATGACGCGCAACCTGCGTAACCTCGAAGAAGGCGCCAAGGCATTGCAGCGTGGTGAACTCGACTATCGAATCAATATCAAATCGCTGGATGAAATTGGTGATGTAGCAAAATCCTTTGATGAACTTGCCGAACATCTATCGACTACACAAAATGAGCTGGGGCAAAAGCACGCTGAGCTGCAGCGCGAAACCCGATATCTGCAAACCTTGTTGAATGGCATTGATGCTGTCGTTGTTGAGGCAAAACTGCCGGATTACCAGTTTAGTTATGTAAGCCAGGAAGCCGAAAATTTGTTGGGTTATAGTGTTGCAGAGTGGTTGAAGCCCAATTTTTGGCGCGACCATATTTATCCTGATGACAGGACCTGGATGGAGAAATCTCTTGAAGATAATACCAAACAGGAAAATTCATTCATGGTTGATTTTCGAATGATACATGAATTGGGTCACCTGCTATGGGTGCGTGCAATCAATAACGTCGAAGTTGACGACAATGGAGATAAGGTTATCCGGGGGCTGATTCTGGATATCATGGAACAGAAAACGGCGGAAGACCGTATTGTCTATCTAGCCGAGCATGATTCATTAACGGGATTGATAAATCGTCGCAGGTTTCAGGAAGAACTTGAACGGAGTATCGCTTTCACACAACGATATAAACAACAGGGCGCGTTATTGTTTATCGATCTTGATCAGTTTAAATACATCAACGACACCTATGGGCATCAATATGGTGATGAGTATTTGCTGGATGTTTCGCGACGACTGGCAAAAGTACTCAGGAAAACAGATATTCTTGGTCGTCTGGGCGGCGATGAATTTGGTGTAATCATTCCAAGCGTTACAGAAAAAGAAACTGAAACGGTAGCCAATGCCTTGTTAGGCACTTTATCCCAGGAGATGATTGAGTGTGAAAACAAGCTGATACATATTAGTGCCAGTATAGGTATCGCCTTTTTCCCGACTCAGGGATATGTAGCCAGCGATTTGCTGGCAAAAGCGGATGCCGCGATGTATACAGCCAAAAACAAGGGCCGCAGTCAGTACCATATTTTCAGTGAGGATGATGATGAATTGTGGAACATGCAGGCGAAAATTCACTGGGAAGAGCGCATACGCTGGGCATTGGAGCAGAACCGTCTGGTTCTGCATTTTCAGCCTGTTGCTGATTTATACACACAATCAATCACCCATTATGAAGTTTTGTTACGCATGCGTGGCAGAGATGAAGAGCTAATTACACCGCCAGCATTTATCGACACTGCAGAACGATTTGGTCTTATCCGTGATATTGACCGTTGGGTGCTGCGTAATGCCATTAAAGAACAGGCCCATCGGCGCGATAAGGGCGAGGTGGTCACTTTAGCGGTAAATATTTCAGGAAGACATTTTGGAAACTCCGAATTGATGTTGTTGGTAAAAGAATCCATGGAGAAGTACAAAA
>NZ_CDLKIE010000222.1:0-5674 GCF_975902315.1 Kaarinaea lacus
GTTGTGTGGATGTAACTCAGACCACGGTTGAAGAACAGCGCGTAACTCACTGGATGCACTTTGAATCTCTGGCAGATTTCCTTGATCCAGAAGACTACAATAAAACTGTTGAAGGATATCCTGCACCCAGGCGTGCAATTTTTATCGCAAAAAAGCCAGGCAAACCCAGGAAAACATAGCTTATACTAAATTGAATAACTTATAATTAGAAGAGCGTAAATATTTAGATAGAGTAGCCATGCTAAAATTTTATATTGCTGTAGTGTTAATATTCTTCAGTACTTTAGGGCACGCCACTGCGCAGCCCCAATGTTTTCTGTTGGCGAAACTGGAAAAACCACCATCTTCCCGGTCTGATACAAAGAATATAAAAATACCGTATCCACAGGTGGATTCTGCACAGGTAGTCCAGGTATTTAAGAAAGCTGTAGAGCGTGGAGAATTGAAGCTGTTCGAGATGACTGTCGCCTATTCAGCACTTAAACCGCAACATGTTGAGTACACCTATCGAATAGGTGAGAAGGAGCCCACAGTTAAGGTCTATTCTTTACTAACAAAACCCATGCCACTGCCAGAAATGCCGGATATCCTGATTGAAGGCGTTACGGTTATATTAGATATAAATGGACAAATCCTGGAAGCAATAGCGCATTGTCATCACTAAAAATATCGCATTAACAATTCAGTGCTGAGAAATTTCGCGTTTAGTCACGATGTTGTTACTGCGAAACAGGTATAAAGCGCCCACCGTGACTGTTTAATCATCGCCACTGAATAAGGCATAAATGGTTTATCAGTTATAATTATCTGGATTGTATCTATATTAGGTATTTACTTCCATTTAATGCACTATATGTAAGATGAAAGGTGTATACATCTTTGTCGCATTATTCCTCTTCGTTGTAACTCAGGCCGCAACGGCAGCAAACTGTTTTGGTAACTCACCCAGCAATAATCAGGGCGTTCCTCTGACCGCCGAACTTGAAGTAAAAGATATTTCTCCTGCTGAGTACAATCACCTCAGTCGTCTCATTAGTTTTATGAGCGGATTTTGGAGTGGCTCGGTTATCGAAATAACATGCAAAGGTGATATTGCTGCAGCTGTCGAAGAAAAGCAGGAATATAAAGTAGACGCGCGAGGCAAAACCGACTATATGCCGGTAGAAGACACGCTGGAACTGCGATTCAGGTCGAGATGGCAAGGGCGTACAAGGAATGTGACCAGGCCTGAGAATTTTCGTTTGCTCCTGACCAGGCAGCGGCTCCGCCTTGATAGAAATATTCCTGCCGGTGATGTTGTCACAGTCAAGGTACTGGCTGACTTTCTAGTGTTTCATAAGAAAAGCAACGTTCGGAATCGGTCAGGTGGCGTCGTTACCCAGGAAATTGTGCGGTCGTTCCTGTTAGAGCATAATGTACTGAAAATAGAGTATCAATCGTTTACTAATGGTCGGTTGGTGTCGAAAAGTCAGTGGGAGTTAAGGCGTTAGTGCACCCTCAATGAATAGTGTGCTTTCCTGACATGGTTACTATTCCTCTATCAATTGAGAAATTGAATGAGAGATAAAATTATCACTCAATATATTGCCGATATGCCGGAACAACGCCGGGAAAAGGCCGCACGCCTGCATTCGCTGGTCCTTCAGTTATTTCCTGAGGTACAGTTGAGTATGCAATACAAAATGCCTACTTATCATTTAAACGACAACTTCTTTGCCTGGGGCAACAAGAAAAGCTATTTTTCCGTCTACACCTGTTCCCGGGAACGTATTGCAGATTTTAAACAACGGCATCCGGAAATTCCCGGTGGTGTAGGATGTATCAACTTCAGGGATAAAGATGATTTTCCAATAGCTTCTCTGAAAAAAGTTATTCGTAATGCATTGGCGCCGGGTAAAAAAATACTGAAACGAGAACAGTCCGCTGCTACGACAAAGAAACGCCATAATATTGCCAAGTAGCTGTTTAGCGTTCAAGCCTAACTACCTGATTTCCTCCCTTTCAATTTTGTCTGGTAATATTTTGCCTGGAGTGCCGGACGACTTTTTGATATTAATCAAGGGATAAGCCAGGTAATCATGATATGTTCTACCGGTAATCAGCAGCAAAAGAATTCCTGGTGTTATAAGTTCTTAACTGCATACAAATTATTTGCGGATTATTGATACTCGAAATCGAGTATATTATTCCTGGTACGCCTGTAATAATTTAGTCATATTGTTATGGATTAACGAGGTCGTGAATTTAACAATAATTTTTAGGAGGGTAGTCACAGTGACTAAAACAAGTTGGTTGTTATTCGGGATAGCTGCTTTTATGGTCGTAATCACAACAGGGTGTGTATCGCAGGGCAATTATGACTCCGTGGTGAAGGAACGCGATGCTTTGCAGAAGGAAAATAATGCACTCAAGCAGAACATGAAACTGACTCGAAATCAGAAAGAGCAGGTAAAACAGGATTTGGCAGCAACTGAGGAGGCATTAGTCGTAACCAGTGAAGAACTGCAGGCTACCAAAATAAAAGCCATGACAGCAACGGTGCTTTACGACAAGCTGGTTAACAAGCTCGCCAACGAAGTACAATCCCAGCAAATTACCATTGAACAAATGCAAAGCGGCGTAAATCTTAACCTGCCAGAGGGAATTTTGTTTGATTCTGGTTCGGCGGTGGTTAAGAAATCGGGTCAAGTTGTTTTACATAAACTGGCCAAGGAATTATGGGACGTACCCTATCAAACTATCGTTGCAGGATTTACTGACAATGTACCCATCAGTAAACGCTTACAGGAACAGTTCCCATCCAACTGGGATTTAGCCGCTTCACGAGCAACCAATGTGGTAATGTTTCTGGAAGAATCAGGTATTCCGAAGGGACAATTAGTCGTTGTGTCCCTGGGAGAAAACCAGCCTGTTGCATCTAATGATACGGCGGAAGGTCGTGCCCAGAATCGTCGTATTGAAATTCGTTTGCGTCCAGTAGTTGTTGAATAAGCGCGGATTGATTGCCTAAAAAACACTCCACTTTTCAGCTGTGCATATAATCATGTGTGCAGTGGGAAGTGGAGTTGTTGTGTTTTACACTGATAAATAAAGGCAACTAACGTACGATGACTACCGGGCAATTGAGCTTTTTCTGCAGTACCTTCAGGGATTCAGGTTCATAATGCATGGGGAAATGAGCAGGCACCAACAGCAACGCAGCAGGATACTTTTTCAGTAACGGTGGTAATGACCGTGCGGGATCTCCGGTCAATTTCTGGACGAAAACATGTACACCATGCCGGGATAACCATTCCGCGGCTTTCTTTGCACCATATTCGGTATCTTCGGAACAAGTATCAATTAATACAATGTTACGTAAACCATGTAACGCCATTTCACTGATAATAGCGACACCATGGTGTGCTTCACTCGAGCCGTCAAAGACCAGATAAATGACATCCGATTTGGTAATGGGTGATATTAATTGCTGCCGGGAGTGAGAAATAATCAACAGATTATATTCACCCGTTTCAGATAACAGGGTGTCAATATGTCTACCTTTGACCGTTCGAAAAGAACACTTGATATTTGCCTTCTGTGCTTCCCTGGTAAGTAACGCCTGCATTTGCTTTGTCCAGGCACGCAAGGATTTTTCGATATGGTTACTGGTGAAAGAACGCTCTTCACCGCTGTCAGCCACTACTTCACTGGTAAACGGCAGTTGTGCAGAGCGGAGTAAGTCAATATCTTCTACAAACAGGCCAATCAGTTCTGCCCTTAATTGAGCTGCCAGGATAATAGCTGATTCCAATGCGTCCTGGTTTTCACTGGCTGCATCCAGGGCCAACAGTATCTGTAATACCTTGGCTTCACGATTCGGTGCTTTCAAGGTTTTTCTCACCTTTGGCTTTCGCGGCAAACTCCTGCTGCAACTGATTCAGCTCGTTTAGCCGATTTTGTACCAGTGCGTTTATCGAGCCGTCTGGATATTTGCCATCTTTATCGCGCACACCGGCATCAAGACCAGTGAGCAACTCCAGCGCCTGTTCAACAGTTTCAACGGGATAGATATGAAATTTGCCTTGCTCTGCTGCTTCCACCACATCGTGGCGCAACATCAGGTGTATTGCGTTGGCTTTAGGTATAATTACTCCCTGTTTACCTGTTAGCCCGCGTACTTCGCAAACATCAAAAAAGCCTTCAATTTTTTCATTAACACCACCAATGGCCTGCACTTGTCCCAATTGATTGATTGAACCTGTAACAGCCAGGGATTGTTCGATGGGAATATTTGCCAGCGCTGATAACAGGGCGCATAGTTCAGCGACCGAGGCACTGTCGCCTTCGATCATGCCATAGGATTGTTCAAAAACTACCGTGGCTGAAAGCGACAACGGGCAATTTCTAGCATAGTGGTCGGCCAGGTATGCAGAAATTATCATGACTGCCTTGGAGTGGATGGGCCCCCCCAAATCAACTTCGCGTTCAATATCGATAACTTCACCTTCGCCCAGCCGTGCTGTTGCGGTAATACGAGAAGGTTGCCCAAAACTATAATCGCCAAGCTGCATTACTGATAAACCGTTAACCTGGGCAACCTGTGTGCCTTCCGTATCAATGATGCGAATTCCGCGTTGTATGGATTCATGGATTCTGGAGCGGATCTGATCCTGACGGTAAATTTCCTTGTCCACTGCCGTTTGTACATGATCGGCAGTGACTACTTCGCCATTATCCCGTTCTGCCCAGTAGTCAGACTCGCGTAGCAGGTCAACCAGTGTACCCATATGTAATGATAATTTTTCGCCATCCTCAGCGCGACGCGCGCATTGCTCAATGACTCGAGCGACGCCACTTTTATCAAAATCACGCAGTTTTTCCCGACGCTGTAACGAGGCAATCAATTGCGCGTACAATTGGGTGTTTTCCGAATTGCGGTTAATATCTTCTGAAAAATCTGCGGCGACTTTAAATAGTCGACCAAATTCCGGATCATATTCTTTTAGCAGATAGTAAAGCAGGCGATCGCCGGTCAATACCAGCTTCACATTGATGGGTATTGGCTCTGGCTCCAGTGTAATGGTGCTCACCAGGCTCAACATCTGCTCCAGCGATTCTAAGCGGACTTCATGGGCGTGCAGGGCGCGTTTCAGGCCTTCCCAGGCAAAGCCTCGCAATAATACTTTGCGCGCGTCCAGTACCAGGTAGCCACCGTTAGCCTGATGTAATGCGCCAGGTTTGATTAGTGTAAAATCTGTAATTAATGTACCGAATTGTGAAAGATGCTCAATGCGCCCCACAAGATTCAAATACGTTGGGTTATTTTCATAAATTACAGGTGCGCCTTTAGTTTCAGAATTGTCTACCAGTACATTAACTTTGTAAGGTGAATAGTTATCTCTTTTCCCCTTCTTCGTCTTAAGGCCTAATAAAGTGGCTGACTCTTCTTCATCCGGAGTACGAAATTCATCTACATTGTTAATAACATCATTTTTAACTTCGGCAATATAGGATTGGACGTTTTGTTGAGACTCGTATTTCTGTAACAATGGACTAATCAGTTGGTCAACGGTTACTGCCGATACTTCCTGATTGAGTTCCTTGACTTTCTGGCGATACTCCTTTTGCCACACGGGTACACTGCGAATAGTTTCTTTTAATTCATCGCGCAATTCTTCGATGGCTTTTTCAA
>NZ_CDLKIE010000223.1:0-4951 GCF_975902315.1 Kaarinaea lacus
CTGACTGTATATGTATCACCATCAAGCTTGGCAAGTATCAATCTTTGGCCGGGATAGATTCTGTTTTTATTGCGGATATTATTCATCGCCTGCAGTTCTCTGGGGCTCATGCCATAGCGACGGGCAATCCGGTCAATGGTATCGCCTCGGCGTACTTTATAAGTACCGCCGGCTGGCAATGCTCGCGGTTCGACTTTCGGCGAGCGTTTTTCCGCAACTTGTACTTTACTACTACGTGATTTTTTACCGCCTCGGCCTTGAGGTAACCTTAATACCTGGCCCACGTAAATACGATGTCGACTACGCAGGTTATTTACAGCCATCAGGTCACTGACTCTAACGCCATAGCGGGCTGAGATTGTAGAGAGGGTTTGACCGCGACGTACCCGGTGATAACGGTCCGGCTTCTGTTTTGCGTACATTACGCTACCGGATAGTTTAGCAACGATATCATGGGCCGTTGCTGCATGAGCAACAGTGCGGCGATCGATCTTTAGCTCGTAGCCTTTGGGAATATATTTATTACCATTCCAAACCGCAGGTCGTAAAGCGGGATTAGTTTCCATCAACTCCTTGCGAGGAATATTTAATTTCTTTGCCAGGGTGCTGGCATCGATGTAGCCGGGAATCTTAACGATTTCATAGTCGACAGGGGGCTCCATATTAAGCTTGCCGAAATATTTTTCCGGATCACTATCAATTTCTACTGCGGCAAGGAAGGCAACGTAGAAGTTGCGTGAGGCGAAACCGAAAGTGCGACTTTTGTATTTACGCAACACGGTAGTGATGTCGGTAGTACCCAGTTTTACTGCCGCCCGGCGCATACCGGCGGCGCCATGGTTATAAGCGGTGATTGCCAGGGGCCAGGCGCCGGTAACGGCATAGTTATTTTCCAGTAACCGGGCGGCGGCCACGCTTGCGGTGAAAGGATCCATACGCTCGTCCAGCACGTGATCGACGCGCATAAATCGGCGTCCCGTGGAACGCATGAATTGCCACATGCCAGCTGCGCCCACCTTGGAATAAGCCCTGTGGTTAAAGGAGGATTCTACGTGTGGTAGAGAAGCAATCTCGCGTGGCAAACCCATTTCGTCGAGCGTTTTGAGAATGTATGGTTTCCATGCGCCAGAGCGAATCAGGCCAGCGCGAAACTTGTTGGATTGACCTAACTGGAACCGAACGCGTTCTTTGGCTCTGCGAAATTCTTTATTACTGGTACCTTTTGGCCACAGGTTCAGGACGCGTTGCTCTTCGGCAGTAAGGCCAGTGCGTTTACCTTTTGATAGTTTGTGTAGTATGTTGCGGT
Source organism: Kaarinaea lacus (assembly GCF_975902315.1). Lineage (NCBI taxonomy): Bacteria > Bacillati > Cyanobacteriota > Cyanophyceae > Nostocales > Nodulariaceae > Kaarinaea > Kaarinaea lacus. Next base: position 1,307 of record NZ_CDLKIE010000223.1, read on the forward strand.
ACTTCTTTTTAATCTTCTTAACGTAGTTGCGGCGGGCTTTTCTGCTGGCTTTTTCTGGAAGGCTGATTTTTTGGTAGACTACGTCAAGATTCTTGTCATCATGAATGAGGCCTTGATTGGTCGAGACTTCTGTATAAATCCGTTTCCAGAAGGCTACATCATGCTCAATGGCTGCTGGCATAGGAAACAGGTTATCGTTACGCGCAAAACCATCCAGCGAGTAGCCAATTAGAATAAAAAATATAAGTACCGCGCAACGTCTTGTCATCATAATTCTACTTCTACCGTGGTTTGTGAATTTACCGACCTGGATTTGCTGCCATGAAAAAAAATTGTGCGTTGGCTTCAGAACAACGTAGGAGAATGTGGAATGGATATGATTCCTCAAAGCGCTCAGAGTAGCACAAATTATCCATATTGGTCTAAAACTCTTTATATCCTAAGAAGTTACACTACGTATCCAAAGTATTTAGATCGAAAACATCGATTTCGTGCAAACTTATTTCCCCCTGTGCTCATTCCATAAGCTTTTTGCGCTAGATTGGCGTGACGCTAATTTAATAGAAATTAGGCACACTGAGCTCAGATAGGTTCCTAATGCCAATACACTATTTTCGGCAATCGGTGTTGAGTCTTAAGCAAAATTTTTGTATTTACCGGCAAGTTTAATCCTTTGAAAAACAATGTAATACAAAATTTTTAACCAGACTTTGATGAAGTTCATGTTTCATACGAGGAAATCACGGCGTATTAGCGTGAAATGAGGGTGGCCAGCTAAATGTGGTGTCGATTATGTCTACTGTGAATGAATATTTAATCAGGCAACAGTGGCATCAACCAGGTATTTCACAACATGTCTTTGATATCAGGTCGTGGGGATGGGAACTGAGAATTTCTCCTGTTACTGGATTGGGCCTAAAGGTCGTGCAGCCTTTTAATCCTTTTTCATAAGCTAACATATAAAGACGCTTATATTCATCGTAAGCGTAGTCTTGCGGAATATTAATCGTTTTGGATACCGCGTTATCAACATATCGTTGAATTAACGACTGCATTTCAATATGGACTTGTGGTTCCAGTTGGTGAGCAGTGATGAATACCCCGGGAATAGTATCAGCGGTTTTATTTTTCTCCCGCCAGCAATGGTATGCATAGTCTTCCATCGTATATTTCGCAGCACTGCCGTCACCATTAAGCACAGTGCGTTCATAACTCAGATTGAATATAGGCTCGATACCACTGGAAACATTGTTGGCTAATAAACTGATTGTTCCGGTGGGAGCGATTGCAATCAGATGACTGTTTCGTATGCCATACTTTTCGATTTCTGAGTGGATCGTATTTGGCAGGCTACGTATAAACCGGCTTTTTAGATATTTTTCCTTATCGAAAAATGGAAATGGTCCGCGTTCCCTGGCCAGTGCTATAGATGATAAATAGGCTTCGTGGGTGAGGGTTTGCATTAAGTGCCTGGTCCATTCATGAGACGCTTTATCACCATACCGATATCCCAACATAACGAAGGCATCGGCCAGACCGGTAATACCAAGGCCAATGCGCCGTGAACCATGCGCCTGCTCCTGCTGCGCTTGCAAGGGGTAGTCAGAGAGATCAATAACGTTGTCCAGCATTCTCACTGCCGTTTTAACAGTAGCTACAAATGCATTTTCATCGAACTTACAATGTTCGCTGAATGCATTATCAATAAACCGAGTCAGGTTTAATGATCCCAGATTGCAGGCGCCGTAGGCTGGTAACGGAATTTCACCGCAGGGATTAGTTGCAGCGATGATTTCCCGGTAATAAAGATTGTTGTACTCGTTTATGCGGTCAATAAACAATATGCCTGGCTCGGCGTAATCATAGCTGGCACGGGTAATCTTTTCCCACAAAGCGGTAGCAGATACTGTTTTAATAATTTTACAGGGGATTTTATTTTTGCTGTCTGACCATGTGCGATACACGATGTCTGATTTATCGATGATGGACGATTTATCAGTAACCGGGAATACCAGCGGCCAATCTTGTTGTTGTTTTACCGCGTCCATAAAGGCGTCTGTGATGAGTACCGAAAGATTAAAGTTCCTTAACGATGCTTTGTCTTTCTTTGCATCAATAAAGGTTTCAATATCCGGGTGGTCGCAGCGCAGGGTAGCCATCATAGCGCCTCGTCGATTACCCGAGGACAAAACTGTCTTACACATGGCATCCCAGGTATGCATGAAAGATACGGGCCCTGACGCAACGCGTCCGGTCACATTGGCAGGCATGCCTTCCGGGCGCAAGGTGGAAAAGTCATAACCCACACCGCCACCGAGTTGCATTGTCAAAGCACCTTCTTTTAATGCGTTAAAAATGCCATCGATGGAATCTTCGATGGTGCCCATAACGAAGCAGTTAAATAGCGTGACTTTGTGTTGCGTGCCGCAACCGGCCTGAATACGTCCTCCGGGCAGGAAGGTAAAGTCTGAAATTGCCTGATAGTACTGTTGTTGCCAAAATTTCTTATCTTTTGACTCAAGTTTGGCTAATGTTCTGGAGATACGTTGCCAGGTGTCGTTAATCGTCTCATCGAACTCGCGGGTTTGGTCCCGGTACCGATAGTTGCGGTCCCAGACCAATTTTGATAATTCATTTTGATAAAACACGTTGTCCATACGTAAAGAATAGTAATTTGAAACAGGATAGGGAAGTATTGATGTTAAATGTTAAACCTGAAGCAGTTTTTGCAACGACAATGCGTTAAATGGTGCTTTGACTTCTGCGTCATTGTCAAAATAAATAAACACATCCTGTCCCTGTTTCAGCCATCGCTTTGTCTGGCCAGCCCATTTTTCCAGCTTTGCGACAGAATAGTTGGATACGTAAGTTTGGGGCTTTCCATGCAGGCGAACGTATACAAAGTCAGCAGTGACGCATTGCCAGAGTGGCCAGTCACCGGCATCGGATTGACAAACAGCAATGTTGTGTTGGCTGAGCAGGTCGGCCACCTCGTCCTCAAACCATGAACTATGCCGAAATTCTATCGTATGTCGTACCGAATTCCAGTTTTTCAGGGCATCAATAAACTGGCTCAGACGGTTTATATTCATTTTAAAGTTACCGGGTAGTTGCCATAGTACAACTGCCAGTTTATCGCCAAGTTCGTTTGCATGTTGTTTTTCCAATGCAATTGAGTCATCTGCGTTTCTCAGTCTTTTCGTATGTGTTAAATAACGGTTAGCTTTAATCGCAAAGCGGAATTTGTCGGGTGTCTCCCGGTACCAGTGTTGAAATGTTTTCCTGGATTGTAAGCGATAAAAGGTGCTGTTGACTTCGATACTGTTAAATTGACTCGCACAATGAGAAAGCCATCGACTTGAGGGGAGATTATTATAGAAACGAGGTTTCCAGTGTTGATAATTCCAGCCACTGGTACCAATGTAGGAATTTGATGACACGCTTTTACCTGCTAGTCCGAATCCGGATTTAAATTAGTATTTAATAATAAACATTTTTACCTGCAGCAGTAAATCACCTATAAAATGAATGAAAAAATATACTGGATATATGCCTTTGTTTCCTATTTATCCCTGTACAAGCTTTATTTATTGCATGTACTGCTTATATTACGGGAAAACAGAAGATCGATTACTATGGTATGAA